>JADGAQ010000022.1:0-25566 GCA_015231925.1 Magnetococcales bacterium | reverse complement strand
TTTTGCACCGCCAGGCGTGCTTCGTTCTCCTGTTTTTGCGCCGCCAGCTGCGCGTCGGTCTCCTGTTTCCGTCGTTCATACTCGGCGGAGCGTTCGCGATTTTCGCGCACCATCTCCTGGAACATCTTCCAAACGTCGTCGAAAGTCACCGCAGCCATCGATTCTCCTCCCGGTTGCATTACTCCTGAAATGAGCATACCCGGAGCCACCCTGATTTTAAATCGCTTTTTTCACATATTCCGCCTGCATGGTTTTCATCTCTTCCAGAAAGCGGGGCAGATCGGCATGCAACTGGGCCATCAGGTCGTGGGCCTGGACGATGGTTTCCAGGTTGCCCCGGAAGAGGCGTCCCACGTTCTGGAAGGGGGTGACCACGATCTGCAACGCCTGCTGGGTGCGTTCGAAGGCGGCCTGGCACTTCTCGATCTCTTCACCGACCTGGTTGAGGGTTTGGGAGATCTCCCGATTGGTGCCGCCGTGCTGGCCGCTCAACAGCTCGTTGAGTTGTTGCAGGGCGCGGTTTTTCATCTCTTCGGCCTGGCGCCCCTCTTCTTCGAGCATCTCGATCAGGGGCTTCAGATAGATCATCACCCGGGGGTCGATGCGTTTTTCCATGGCCTGCATGAGGGAACTCTGCTGGGTGCCGAATTTATCCATCATTTCGGGAACCCGGGAGAGTGCATCCAGTTTTTCGGCCACGGGGCCGTCCACGCCGGTCTGTCTGGGCTCGCCCATCATCTGCATCAACTTGTCCAGGGTGGCGCGGATACCGGCGACCTCTTTTGCCAAAGAGACCGTGTCCAGGCTTGGTCCACCCATCTTTTCCGCCAGATTGTCCAGTGTGCCGTGGATGAGGGAGACCTCCTGCCGCACCTCGGCGAGGCCTTTTTTCATCTCCTCGGAGATGACACCCTTGGCCGTGGCTGCGGCGGCCTGACCGTCGTTCATCGCATCCATCTTGCGCACGAAATTGGAGATCGTGGTCGCCGTCAGTTCCAGCTTGTTGAGCTTCTCATCGAGGCTTTTGACATGGGTTGCCGTGGAGAGATGGACTTCCACCACCTTTTTCAGAAGCCCTTCCATGATGGTGATGCGATTCTGGAATCCCTCGTTCTCGGACCCTGCTTGTTGCGCCATTTCGGTCTCTCCTCAACGGATTATTTGGTTTGAACGTACACCAAAATGTCGTGACATTTGATACAGCGCCCGGAGGGCGGGTGGGGCCGGGGTGAATTCGGCATAATGGGCGGCCCCACCTTGTGGTAGCGTGAAACCTGCTCCCAGACTTTGGCCACCGGGGTTGCCGGCTGGGATCCGGGGGGAGGTCCGCCGCGGATCAGGTGGCAGTTGGTGCAGGGGCCCCAGGAGGGATGGGGCATGCGGGCGCCGGGATCGATGGTGGGGATACGCTTGATCAGCATCCTTCGCAGGTTCGAGGGGGGGGAGACCAGCTCCAGCACCGGTTGCCGCAACGACGGTTGGGTGGGTTTGGGCATGGCGCCGAAAACCTCCCCCTGAACCTCACCGGGTGTTTGGCCCGTTTCGGCGCTCGACCGCAACTGGTTCCACCACCCGGAACCCCACAGGCCAAAGGCGATGAAGGCGATCAACCCGATCACCCCCAGCAGAGCCAGTCCCTGGGAAAAGTTCGCTTTGGGTCCGCTCATGTCGGCGCTATTGCAGTTTGTTGGACCACAGGGCGAATCCCTCGTCGTTGCGCAGTTCGCAGATCTTGCCGTTCATGCGGATGCGTTTGGCATAGACCAGGGGAGAGCGCCCTCCCTTTTCAAAGGTGAAGCCCGAGCCCTCCAGGAAGATGTCGTGGGCCAGCGGGCAGCCGAGATACTTGAGAAACCAGCCGGGCCCCACGGAGATGCGGGTTTCGCCTCCCACCGGGTCGGTAAGCCAGACATGCAGCTGGCCGTCGCTTTGTGGCTGTTCGGAAAGCTGCTGCACTTTGCCGCGAAAGGTGACTCGCGGGGCCTGTTGCAACAGAACCAGTCCGTTTTGCGTGCCGCCGCCGTCCGCCGGGCGGGCGGGAGCCGCCACGGGAATCATGCGCAGCGCCTCCTGTCCCGGTGGTGTCAACAAGGCATTGCTGACGGGTTGCGAGGCAGCCGGAGCGGCGTCGACCACCGGGGTCGAACGGAAACTCTCCGGGAACAGCGCCGCGATCAGAAGGCCCAGAAGGGCCACAAGCCCGCCGACGATGATCCACTCCCCAGGCCCCATCGATGGATTCTTCACGATCACCCCCTAATCCCGGACTTCGGGTGTCAGAAAGAACTGCATGCTGCCGATATTCTCGATGTCGTGTTTGATCTTCTCCTTGAGGGCCGTCAGGATCAGATCGCCTTCGAAGACTTTCAGATCCTTGTCCACCCGGATATCGGCTTCGATGTAGAGGTTTTCGCCCAGGCTTCTGGCTCGCAGATAGTTGATGCCCATGACCCGGGGGAAGGTACGGATGATCTGATAGAGCCCTTCCAGTTCCGCCACGTCGGGGGAGGCGTCCATCAGGTTGTCCACCGCCTCGATGATCAGCTCCAGGCCGATCTTGATGACCAGAATCGACAGCAGGATGGCCGCCAGCGGATCGGCGATGGGAAAGTCGAGGATGGTGGCGAAGAAGAGGCCGATCACCATGCCTACCGAGGAGAAGGCGTCCGACCGGTTGTCCCAGGCGTTGGCCATGATGGCGGGGCTGTTGTTCTCGATGGCCACGCACCGTTGATACTGGTACATCAGTTCGTTGCCGACGGTGGAGACGATGGCGGCCAGCAGAGCGGTGCGGTCCGGGGTGGCGAAGGTGTTGTTGACGATACTCAACAGCGCGTCCACCAGGATGAAGATGGAGCCCACCACCAGGATCAGTCCGACGATGCCGGAGGAGATGTGTTGGATCTTGCCGTAGCCATAGGCGAACTTGTCGTCCGGCGGGCGGTGGGAGATGCGCAGGCTGATCAGGGTGAAGACGCTGGCCAGCAGATCGGCCAAAGAGTGGAAGGCGTCGGCCATCAGGGCGGCGCAGTTGGTCAACAGGGAGGTGACGACCTTGTAGAGTACCATGAAGACGTTGAACCAGATGGAATACCAGGTCACTTCGTCACGGCATTGGATGCAATGCGGGTATTTCATGGCTTGTCGGCCTCGATGGCAAGCGGGGGCTCCGTCTGGCGCACGCCGGTTTCGGAGGCGGGCATCTCAGCCACGGGGGAGGGCGCAGGCCATGGCGTTCCGGGAACCTCCGCCATTGCGGGGGCGGATTCCGCCGGCTTGGCGAGCGCCGCGAGCGGTTGGGTCGCGGGAGCCGGTTCCGGTGTCTTGACGGCTGACGCCGGTTCCGGTGTTTTGACGGCTGCCGCCGGTTCCGGTGTTTTGACGGCTGCCGCCGGTTCCGGTGTCTTGACGGCTGACGCCGGTCCCGGTGTCTTGACGGCTGACGCCGGTCCCGGTGTCTTGACGGGCTCCTTGGCCGGAGCCGGCGGCTCCACCTTTGGCGGTTCCACTCCGGGGGGATGGGGCATTCCAAGCGGGTTGCCCCACTTTTCCAGATGGGGAGCGTCTTTGCCTGGATGAGCCTCGCCTTGACTGCCGGTGGAATGGGACTCTTTATGCGGAGTCTTGCCGAACTCCATCTCCGGGATCAGACGCATGAATTTGTTGGCGTCCAACTCCATGTTCATGTTGTCCGGACCCGGCTCGGCTGTAAAATAGGGATACCGTTTGAATCCCATGATCTTAGCCATGACCCACCAGGGAAATGAAGTTACCATGGTGTTATATACTTTTACTTCCGTGTTGTACTCGTCCCGCCGCTTGCTGATGAGATTCTCGATATCCATCAGCTTATCCATAAGCTGCTGATAGGTCGTGGAAGTCTTGATGTCCGGGTACTGTTCCACCAGGCCGAAGAGCCGCGAAAGCGCCTCGGCGGGGGGGGTGCCGGCCGGTGGCAACAGGTTGGACAGGGTGTTGGGCAGTTGCTGTCCCATCAGGCCGATGCGTCCGTCGGAGACGTAGCGGAAGACCTCCTGCTCCAGCATGGCATGGTTCAGGGTCAGATTGACCAGATTGCCGAAGAGGTTCGAGCGACGTTGCAGAGCGTCGTGAATGTGTCCCCGGGAGGAGAGAACCTGCTCCTCCGCAGCGATGAAGCGGTTGAAATTGTAAAACGTGGTCACGATCAGCACCACGATGGCGCTGACCGAGAGGATCACGATCAAGGACTTGGATTTGATGGGCGGCAGCTTTACGGTGCTGACGGCCTCCTCCTCCTGATAGAGCTGACGCATCAGCTTCTTCATGCGGTGCATGCGTTCGCTGCTGGTCAGTTCCAGGCCGAGGTCGTCCATCTCATCCATGGGGTATGGCTTGTCAGGCATGATCGGTCAAATCCGTCTCTAGCTGTCCTGATAGGCTTCTTTGAGTTCCGAGGTCTTCTTGAAGAAGACCACGGCCTCCTCGTGCTTGCCCTGCTGATCCAGGACGAAGCCGATGGATTGATAGACCTTGATCTCTCCCGGTCGAATGGCCAAAGCCTCCTGGAAGGCCTCGATGGCGGCGTCGTATTCGCCCAGATGATCCAGGGCCAGTCCCAGGCGATAATGGAGATTGAAGTTGCCCGGCGCCTTCTGAATGGCCTTGCGAAGCAGATCCGCCGCCTTCTGGTACTCCTTGGCCTGGATATAGGCCATGCCGAGGATGGAGCTGACCCGAGGGCTCGACTCCTCCAGGCGACCGGCGCGTTCCAGAACCTGGATACCTTCCCGGGTCTGTTCGGTCTTCAGATAGCAATAGCCCAGGTGAAAGAGGGTCTCCTCGTCGTTGGGCCAATGGAGCATGACTTGTTCCAACAGGGGCAGCGCCTGCCAGTAGCGGCCCTTTTTGGTATGGTCGATGCCCCGGTCCCGGTAGAACTGGGCCCGCAGGGAGCCGTCCACCGTGAAGACCGCATTGAAGGCGTCGATGGATTTTTCGGCGACCCTCTTCAACACGCCCAGACCGGCGAAGGAGATCAGACGGAATTCGTCCGCGAAGTTGACGGGGGAACGATTATTGGCCATGGGTCTTCAATCCTTTTCCAGTCTCAATGGATGATCGGATGGCATGCCTGACAGGGACCCCGATCCTTGTGGGGCGGTGTTGCTCCCGCCCGGATGGGCGGCGGGGGCAGGATGATCCCGTCTGGATCCGGAACGATGTGTCCGGTGGTTCCGATGGCATGGCATTCGGTACACGGTCCGCGATAGGGATGTGGCATGATCTCTCCGGGGAGGATCATGGGCGCCGTTTCCACCTGGGCGAAGCCCAGATTGGTCCTGGCCTTGAGTACGAACTGCTGAAGTTTGCCCTTGCGATAGACCAGGATGGAGGCCGATTTGGCCATCTGCACCTTTTTGGTCTCGGCCAGAAGGCCTTCCAGGGAGTTCACGGCGTTGCCGTTCACCGACACGATGACATCTCCGGCCAGCAGACCCGCCTCGGCGGCGTTCAGGGTGACTTCGTCCACCAGCAGTCCCTGCAGCTCCATGGGCAGGCCCAGCTTCTTTTTCAGTTCCAGGGAAAGGGGCAGGGCTTCCAGTCCTTTCCAGTGTCCTTCGGAGAGTCGGGCCTTGGGGTTGAGGAAAGGCGGCAGGGACGGCGGCCCGACGGCGGAAGGGGATCCGTAGGCTGCCGGAGGCGTCATCACCATGCCGGATCGTGCCGGGGGGGACTGCCACGACCCGGCGGGGGGGGCTGCCGCGAAGGATGGGCCCGCCGGCAGGCGGGGCGTGGGGACCGGAGGCGGTGTCATAAGGCGCGAAGGGGGCACGGGCGGTTGCGGCGACAGGGCGCTCATGCCCGCAGAGGGGGGGGGCGCCGGAGCCGGAACCGGGGCCGGGGCCACGACCACCGTCGGCGCCGTCTCGATCCCCGTAGCGCGCTGCTCCGAAAAGAGGGCCGTGACCACCAGAGCGATGACCATCAGAAAGCCTGCCGTGACCAGGGAAACCGCATCCAGTTTCATATCAGGAACATCCTCACCGCAATCACCAGCATCAGAACGGCATAGATCCAGCGCAGCATGTTGAGGGGGATCACCGAGGTCAGCCAGGCGCCGGCCATGCCGCCGAGGAAGGCGCCCGGCGTCAGGATCAGGGCCATGACGATGGGGGTCTGCAACTCGAAGGAGCCGCTTTGCACCCCGTGCCACAAGGCCACAACCGAACCCACCAGGGAGGCAAAAAAGACCAGGGTGGCGCTGTTGGCAATGGCGTTGCGCAGCGGAAGTCGGGCGATGTAGCGTTGCAACGGCACCTCGATGACCCCGCCGGTGATGCCCAGGATGCCGCTGATGATGCCCATGGGCAGCCCGAGAATGCCGTGGCGGGCCATGGGATGGACGAATTCGGGTGCGGGGGCGTCATCATCGACGTTACTGCCGAAGTATTTCTGCAGCCAGGTCACCAGGTTTGCATCGGGTCGCCGGGGGTGGGTCGGGGCATCGTCCAGGTCCGGGGTTGCCCGGCCCGACTCGGAGATTTCCACCAGCATCTTCACGGCCAGGAGGAGGGCGAAGGCGCCCAACAGCCACTGGATGGCCGTTTTCGACATGACGTTGCCGATGAAGTAGCCCAGCACCATGCCGCCCATGGCCCAGGGGATCAGGGGTTTGCACATATCGAAACGCAGCAGTCCCTGGCGCTGATAGCGCAACATGGCGGCGCCGTACATGAAGATGTTGGTGATGTAGGCCACGGGACGCACCAGCAGCAGTCCGTAGCCGAAGAACCACATCAAACCGGTCACCTTGATGATGCCGCCGCCCATGGTCATCATGCCGCCGCTGATCCCGGAGACGAAACCGAGCAGCAACAGACCCAGGAAGTTCTGCGGAGTGTAGCCCAGCAGGCGCAACGAGGGTTCGTGGGCCGGGTCGCGCATGGCGGGGGAAGCCGCATCCGCCGGGGTGGTCAGGCCCACATGTTTGCCCAGATCGATGCCGAGAAGCCCCTGCGCCTTCTGCCACCAGCGGTCGGCGGTGCGCGGAGGGCGCGGTGCGGCGGGGGAAGCGGCTGCCGGATCGGTGTTTTGGGGGGCGGGGGTGGAGGATATCTTGCGGGCGAAAGTGACCACCTCCTGAAAATGGGTGATCAGCACGTTGGCCGGTACCGCATAGCCCACGATGCGGCCTGTGGGGGCTTCCACGGCCAGGTTGATGCCCACCAGATGCCCTTGATCGTTGATCAGGGGTCCGCCGCTTTGCGCCCAATGGAAAACCGCGCTGGTCTGCATCAGATGGGTGAGATTGAGATCCCTCACGGGGACGGGTTCCGTAAGATCGATGCGCTCCACGTTACCCACGCGCTGCATGGCGTCGGTGCCCAAGGGATCTCCCCAGGCTTGCACCGTGTCGCCGACCTTCAACAGCGGGGCGTTGTCCAGCGCCACGTAGGGGAAGACATCCTGGGAGACGATCTTGACCAGGGCCAGATCGTGTTCCCGCACCACCTTGACGGTTTTGGCCGGATATTCCCGGGGGCCGAAGGGGGTTTGCACCCTGACCTGGATTTCCGCGAGATCCTGAATCAGGTGAAAGGCCGTGACCACATAGCCCTTGGGATTGACCAGCACCCCGGATCCGGCGGAGATGTATCCGGCCGGATTGCCGTTTTGCGGTTTGGTGGTTCCCGCGATGTTGACCAGGGCCACGCGCACCGGGTTGAGGTCCGGATCTCCCGGCGTGGTCATGGCCACCACATGACCGATCGCGGTGGTGGACCGGGGCGTGTTGGCCAGGCCGAAGAGGGTGATGTTCAACTGGTCCCGGTGGTCCCGCACCAGATGAACGCCCCAGGCCATGGTGCCGAAGAAAAAGAGAATCAGCACGGCTGCCGGGAGGCGCCAGGACTGTCGGCAAAAAGGGATGATGCGGGAAGAAGCCTTGAACTGTCTCATGTCAGGGGGTGATCACCACGATGTACAGGGATGAAATTCCCAAAAAAATGCCCGCAATGGGCAAACCCCAGCGCAAATAGCCGTGGAAGTCGAGTACGGAGCCGGCGTTGACCTCTTCCGGGGGCAGTTGTCGCGCCCGGCTGGCCATCATGCTGGCGACCACCGGACCGGCGGTCGCTCCCGAAAGGCTGGCGGAGGAGCCGGCCAGCACCCCCAGGGAGAGGGCCCACCAGACGGCGCTGCCGGGAAAGGAGAGGCTCAGGGCCTTGGCCACGGGAATCAGGAAGGCGGTGGCGGGGCCGGCGTTGAGCAGGGGGGTCAGCAATCCCGCCAGCCACATCAATACCAGCAGGGAGAGGGTGGCGCTGCCGCCGCCCAGGGTGACCACCAGTTCGTGCAGACCCTCCAGAACGCCGGCCGCCTGAAGCCCCCCCACCATGACGAACAACCCCAGGAAAAAGAGCAGATCGCCGCCGCTCATGGCCTCGAAGAGCTGCTCGCGGGGGATGCGCCCCAGAACGAGCATGGCCATCCCGGCCACGAAGGTGATGCTGGAGGGTTGCACACCCAAGGGTTGGGCCAGGAAGAAACCGGCCAGGGTCGACAGCAGAACCCAGCTCCCCACCCGAAGCAGATAGGGATCGATGCCCGCCCGACCGGGGGCGTGGTTCGGCGACAGATTTTCCAAGGCCCGGTGGACCGATTCGGCATTCAGCGGTGAGGCGGTCTCCAGGCGCAGCCGCCTCTGGAAAAAGACCAGCAGGACCGCCAGCAGGATGAGACAGGGGGCCATCATGCCCCGGATGAAGTCATCGAAGTGCAACCGGGAGACGGCGCCGATGATCATGTTGGGGAAGTCGCCCACCAGGGTGGAAGCGCCGCCCAGATTGGAAGCCACCAGCTCCGCCGCGACGATGGGGGCGGGGGTGAGGGCCATGGCGCGGGTCAGTACCAGGGTCATGGGCACCATGATGACCATGACCGAGAGATTGGTGAAGAAGAGGGAGATGGTGTAGGTGATCAACACCAGCAGCACCAGGATCAACAGGGTCTGGCCCCGTGAAAAGCGCACGGTGCGCCAGGCCAGTTCCTGGAAAAGGCCCGAGCGGAAAAGGGCGTTGGAGATCAGGGACATGCCGAAGAGCAGGGAGAGACTGTCGAAGTAGATGGATGCGACAGCCCGGTCCAGGGTGTAGAAGTCGAGGGCCCAGCCCAGGAACAGGAAGGCCAGGGCGCCGCCCAGCATGGCCGGGCCCCGGTCCACGAGGTCCAACTGCACCAGGAGGAAGATTCCCACGAAGAGGGCCACGGTGACCAGGGCGGCGTCCATCAGGGGGTGGCTCCCTTGGGGTTGTCCAATTGGAGCTGGGCCAGCTTGTGGCGCATGGCGACGATGTCCCCTTCCAGGTGTTTCAACTCCGGCAGAGAGCCTTCCGCCGACTTGAAATGGACGGTAACGTCGCCGATATGGGGAATGGAGTCCACCAGTCGCTCCTCCACCCACAGGCTGATCTCCTTGCCCCGTTCCACGGTCAGCTCGGGATCGACGCCGATGACCAGGGTGATCCAGACCTCCTGGCCCACCCGGCGGGTGCGCACCTCTTCCACGGCCTTGACCCCTTTGACGGTGCGGGCCAGCTCCTCGACACGCTGTACCATCTCCTGGGGAGCCGAGACGTCCATCAGCCCCTGTACCGAATCCCAGGAGATCTTGACCCCCAGGTGGAAGAGGTCGAGGCACTCGCCCACGGCCACCAGGGTGTCCAGCCAGGGCAGGTTCAGGTAGTGGGAGCCGATGATACCGAAGGCCACCGCGACGGAGGAGTAGGCGTCGGACTTCTGGTGCTGGGAGAGGATGGAGACGATGGGGCTGTTGATCTGGTGGGCCACGCAACGGGTGTAGTACCAGAGGAAAATGTTGGCGCCGACGGCGAAGAGGGCGGCCCACAGGGCGATCATATGGGGGGCTTTGTGGCTTCCCCCCTGCCACAGCTTGTCCGCCTCGAAGTAGATGAACAACCCGGTGATGACGATCATGCAGAGACCGACGGTGAGGGAGAAGAGGAACTCCGCCTTGCCGTGGCCGAACTGGTGTTCCTGATCGATGGGCTGTTTGGAAACCTTTAAACCAAAAACAATCAGGAATGAAGTCAGTACATCCTTTAAGGAATATAACGCATCAATCAACAGAGCCTGGGAGCCTGAGATAACCCCAACGAACACCTTGAGAATGGAGAGGGCGATGTTGGCGATCAGCCCGATCCATCCCACGGATTGGTAACAGAGAATGCACTGGGGATAACTCATAAACCTTCATCCCTGCGCCGGTTGCGCGAGAGGGTCTTGCGCGCCAAATGGTTCACGGTGGCCAGAACGAAGCCGCCGATGAAAGCCCCGGAGATGATCAGAATCAGCGGCATTTCGAGGGGTGGTCCCACGATCAGCCGGATCTGCACCGGTGCCATGTTCTGGGATGCGAAGATCAACAGCAGGATAGAGAGAAGCAAGGAGATGAAGGGTTTGGTCACCGCGCATCTCCCTTCTCCACAGATGATTGCCATCCCATATTCATCGGTTACGTCCTAGATGGACTCCGCCCAATTGCCGATGAGGGGCAGTTTCCAGGCCCGTCCCATGATGACGGAAGCCAGCCCGATCACCGAAAAGACGAAACAGAGCAGGCCGGAGACGCCGAAGAAGAGGCGGCCCAGGCCGGGAACGGCCAGGCTGTAAATGGCCAGAACTTCCCACATCCAGAGAATGATCCCCTGACGGGCGTGGAAGCGGACGTAGCTGTCATCCCGGTTGACCACCAGGGGTACCAGGGAAAGGATGCCCAGATAGCTCATTCCGGCCAGCAGTTTGGCGCCGACGCCGGAGGGCAGTTGCACGGTCGTGGTCATATCGAATTCTCCATGGCAGGGGAAGAGGGAACTCTTCCGATTATTTCACATTCCGGGAGACATGCCCAACTTGTTCCCAATATTGGGGCGGCAATTCCATGGCCAGCTTCAGGGCTCCCGCGCCGCCGCAGTAATCGGGATCGGGAACCTGCCGCACCACCACATTGCCGTAGTCCTTCATCATGGCGGCGATCAGGTTGTCGATGCCCCGGATGCTGGAACCCCCTCCGGTGAGGTAAATGTTTTGCAGGGCCTCCTCCTGATCTTCCGGGTCGAAGACCATGACCAGGCTTTGCAGGTTTTCCACAATTTCCGTGACGATGGTTTCGCAGGCGGTGCGAATCTCTTTGGTGAGGTTGAAGGATCCCGGTTTGCCACCGACCCGCAGGTTGACGATGACATCCTCCTTGGGCACGCCGACGAAGGCGTACTGCTCCTTGATCTTGCGGGCCAGATTGTTGGTCATCTGCACCGTGGGATAGTTTTCCCGGATGAGATTTTCCAGCACGAGGTCGATGTAGTTGCCCGCCTTCAGCACCGTCACCTGTTCGTCCCCGCTGGGGATGGTGCCTTTCATGGCGCAGATGTCGGTGGTGCCGGCGCCGATGTCGATGATGATGGCGTTGTTGAGCTGGTCGATCTGGTAAGCCGCCATGAAGGGTTCGGAGACGACCATGGAGAGGTCGAGCACCTCCTGGGTGATCTTCAGGAGCTGGTTCTTGTTGAACATGGAGGCTCGGGCCGGAACGCCCAGCACGCCGTAAATCTGGTCGCCGGGTTGCGGGTTGGCCAGGCTGATGGCGTGTTTGAGCAGCAGTTTGGCCGCATCCGCCGCCTGGTCGTTGGCCTCCTTGAGCACACCGTCTTCCAGGGGATAGTGGATGTCCAGATAGGATTGGCGCTTCAGCGCATCCTCTCCGATCATATGGGACTGATGCATGAGTTTGACGCCGATGATGTCCTTCGGATAACCCACTACGGAGCGCACCGTGGCGCGAGCGCCCCGGTTCGACAAGACCATCGTCCTGGAGGTTCCCAGATCGATGCCGAGCAAGAGCGGACCACCTTGTTGTCCCGTTGTTTTCATGTCTTGCCTCTCTTCTCTTGGTCGAAATGAAGTCGGAACGGAATCAAACGTCTCTCCGCGTTATTCCTTGGTGTTATTTTGCGTCCCGCTGGGTTTGAAGGCCCGGAAAATGGCTCCGACGGCGCCCACCACCGGCATGGTGACGACACCGATGGTGCCGAGGACGATGTTGCCGCCCCCCTTGAGAATGCCGCCCACTCCGCCGGCCACGTCGGTCACGCCCTTGGCCATCTTTTTGGCGGCGCGGTCCGTGCCGCTCAAGGGTATGCCCGACTCTTCGGCGGCGAGTTCCTCTTCCGGATCGACCACCACCTTGCGAACCTTGCCGGTAAGGGAGCGGGAGGCGTTGACGACGCCGCCCACCATGTCGCCCAGGGCGTTGAAGATGCCTTCACCGAGGGATTCGACGGGCACTTCCCGAGGGTCCGAGGCAGGGGCGCGCCGGGTGGCCTTTTTGACGGCGGGAGCGGGGGCGGCCTTCTCCGGGGTGACCCGGGCCGTCGGCTCGTCGTCGAGTGCCTGACCCTTCAACTGGCGCAGATAGGCCTCGTTGATGCGGGCCTGAGCCGCAGAGGGTATGGCCTCGGACTTGGTGCGCTGCGGACCGCTGGATACACGGGGCACCGGGGGTACCAGACCACCGGGGGAGACCTTCAACACTTCGTCGGAATGGGTGGAGGCGGCGGGCGACTCCGCAACGGCCGCTTCCGCGACGGCAGTCGTTTCGGGGAGCGTCGCCGCGGGAAGTTCACTCGCCTCGGGTGCGGTTTCCGCAACGGGGAGGGGTGAGGTGGTGGTCACGTCCTCCTCGATAGCGAAGAGGGAGGGGCGCGGCTCTTCCACGGGCGGAACCACCTTGGCGGTTTCCGTGTGGTGGGAGCCCGCCTTCATGGCGCGGAGATCGAAGCCTTCCTCCATCTTTTTGGAAGCGGCGTCGCGAATCATTTTGAGAACCCGCTCCTTCTCGGCGGCGGCCACGAAGGCATCCTTGCGGGGCATCGCCGGGGCCTCGTCATGGGTCGGCGCGACGGGAGCGGCCGTGACTTCGGGAGCGGTCGCCCGAGGGGTCGCCGACGCGGCGTTGCCCGGATCGGATGCCTCCTTGGCAGGGGCCGCCTGCGCCGGGGTGCGGGCCAGATCGGAAAAGCGGTCCGCCATGTGGGCCATTTCCGCCTTCTTCTCCGCCAAAGCATCCGCGGCGCGCGAGGTCACCGCCGGCTTGATGTCGAGCGGGGCCAGCGGCGTGACGGGAGCTTCCGCCTTTTTCGCCTCGACCGGTGCGGCAGCAGGGCTTGCCGGGTTCGGAGCGGCTGCGGTTTTGGAGGCTTCGACCGGTGCGGCAGCGGTGGTATCCGGAGTGGCGGCCTTGGTCTCCGCGACCGGTGCGGCAGCGGTGGTATCCGGGGTGGCGGCCTTGGTCTCCGCGACCGGTGCGGCAGCGGTGGTATCCGTGGTGGCGGCCTTGGTCTCCGCGACCGGTGCGGACCCCGTGGTTTCCGGGGCGGCAGCGGCTACGGTCCCGGCCCCTCCAAGCGGTGCGGAGGCTTTGGTTTCCGGCGCAGGGGCGGCTCCGGCCCCGGTCTCTCCGCTCCCTGCCGGCGGCGGGGTTTCTTCCTTCCCGGCCGGCGGTGCGGCGTTGGCCGGTTCGACGCCATCTTTCCCGACCTTCGGCGTCTCCGCCGCCACGCTTTCGGTTTTGGCGGAATCCGGCTTGACGTTTCCGCTGGCTGTCCCCTTGCTCTCGACCACGGCTTCGGGGGCCTTGGACTCGGATTTCTTGTCCTTGTCCCGCTCCTTGTCCTTGTCGGGGGATTTGTCATCGCCCTTCGGAGCCGCCTTCAACTTGTCGTTGAGCTGCTGTTGCAGCACGGCGTCCAGGTTGTCGGCAATGGTGTTGTCGCCCTTGGGCGGGGCATCCGTCGATGCGGTTTTTCCACCCGAGCCCTGAGGCTGCCACTCTTTCTTCGGAAATCCCGAGCCACCCTTGTATTTGTCCATCAATGTTTCTCCTGTCAGCCGCTATCCGAGGGCGAAAAAGCCGTTCAAATTGTCATTTCAAGGTAACAAACATACGTTTACCGCCGCGCTCCACATCCAGAAGTATTGTTTTTGCTGTCGCGGATGCCTGGATGGCTTTGTCCAGCTCCACGTTGGTCGAGACCGGTTGGCTGTTGATGGCGATGACGATGTCGTTGGCGAGAACGCCGGCCTGGTCCGCTTGCAAACCGGGGTCGATCTCCTGAATCACGGCGCCCTTCTTGTCCTTGAGTGCCGGGGTTTTGGCGGCCATGGCCGCCTGGATGGGCTGCAGCTCCATGCCCATCCACTCGAACTCGGTCGGGGCCGGCGGGGCGGCCTTGGCCGGGGCTCCCGGAGTGGGGGGGGCGACGGGGGGCGGAGCGGCGGCGGGCAGGGGTTGGGCCACGTTGACCGGAGGCGGCGCGATGGTCACGTTCAGATCCATGCGCATCTGCTTGCGCACCAGCGAGAAGCGGGCCTTGTCACCGACGGCGTAGGTCTTCAGGCGGGTTTGCAGCTCATCCGGGGTGCGCAGCCAGCGGCCATCGAGCTTGAAGAGGATGTCCCCCACCTGCATTCCGGCCATTTCCGCCGCCGAACCGGGCATGATGCCCTGCACGAAAACGCCGTTGGAGAAGGGGGGTTTGAAACGCTGGATCAGGACGTCGTCCAGGGCTTTGAACTCCGCGCCGATAACCGAGGCTTCCTTCACGCCGGGTGTCGGATTGACGGCCGGTTGGCCGGCAGGGGCATTGGCGGTCGCCAGGGCCACGTTGAGACCGTTGGCCCCGCCGGGAATGCCGAAGGTCGAGGCCGGCAGATGGGCCAGTTGTCCGGCGGGCAGAATCACATGGCAACTCTCGCAGGCGCCCCGATCCCCATGGGGTGCCACGGCATTGGCGGGGATGGGCGGCGGGGGCATGCGTTTGGCGGCCACCGGCCAGCTCTGTCCGTTCCAGCCCTGTTGGGCCATGGCCGGCGTCACTTCCGGCAGGGCGATCACCTCGGAGAGGAACTCGCGCATGGCGTTGACGGGCACCGCGAAGCCGACTCCCGAAAAGGCCTGGGTGGGGGAGTAGATGGCGGTATTGATGCCGATAACGTAGCCGAAGCGCGATACCAGCGGTCCGCCGGAGTTGCCCTGGTTGATGGCCGCATCGGTCTGGATGAGGTCTTTGTGGACCACGCCCTCGATGGTGACGGCTTTGCGGGCCCCGGAGATGATGCCCTTGCTGACGGTTTGATCCAGGCCGAAGGGACAACCCACGGTGATGACCGGGTCGCCCACCTGGATGAGGTCGCTGTTGCCCAGGGGGGCGGGTTGCAGGGGCAGGGGCACGTTGATCTTCAGCAGCACCAGGTCGCGGGCCGGATCGAGGCGGATGACTTCGGCGGGATAGCGTTGCGTGCCCAGGGCGCCGAAGACGGTGACGAAGATGTTCTGGGCGTTTTCCACCACATGGAAGTTGCTGATCACGTAGCCGTCCGCCGAGACGATCACTCCGGAACCGATGCTCTCCATGGCCACGCCGGAGTAGGGGCTGGCGAATTTCAGGACGCCGTCGTTGTTGGCGACGGCGGGATTCGCGGGGCCTGCGGCGCTTTGGAAGGGCGCGGCGCGGTTTTGCGTGCTGACGTTGACCACGCTGGGCAGGATGGAACGCACCACCGTCGAGAAGGACTCCTGGTCCGTCGGCGCCGTTGCCGCATTGGCCGCCGGCGGCCAGAATCCGGCGGGTTGGGCTTGCACCATGGAAGGGGGGGCGCTCTGTACCGGGGTTCCGGGAATTTCGGCAATGGCGGCCACGCCCCGGCGGCCCATGTCGCGGGTCGCCTTGAGGGCCTTTTCGGAGTCGATACCGATCTCATCCAGGAAATAGTTCAGGTACCAGTAGCTGCCCGCCAGGCCCACGATGGCCAGAATCCCGACGATATAGAGATATTTCCGGTATTCCAGTCCGCACTCGACGCTTTTGTTTGAGAGCATTGCGGTTTACTCGTCCGATTGAGGAGAATTTTCCGTCAATTCCGCGTCCGGTTGTTCCGCGGGGCCGCCGTTGCGTATTTTGGAGACCCCGGCGCCCAGGGCCACCAGCCCCAGGACGATCAACAACAGGGGAACCAGACCCCGCAGCAGTTCAACGATGGACCACCACCAGGTTGAGAGTCCCCACAATCCGAGGGCCATTGAAATCAATCCGAAAACGATTGTAGGCATGACCGGCCGTTCCTTCCCAAAAAGACTCGATGGACGACAAAACAATTAGACGCAGGACGGTGAGGCCACCGGTCCGGCGTTCCTCATAACCAGCAAGGCGTAGACGAAAAGCAGCATATTGACCACGCCGGTGAAGACGAAGGGGGCGGTGGGGCCGATCCAGTCGAAGAGGATGCCTCCGATCTGGAGGAAGAAGATCACCCCGAAACAGCCCACGGTGTTGAATACCCCCAGCACCGAACCGCGAATTCTCTCCGGAGCCAGATCCAGGGCCAGGGTTTGGGGCACCAGGATGCAACCGGCCTGGCCGACGCCGACGACGGTTACCGGCAGCAGGATCCACCAGGAGAAGGGGTTGAGGATCAACCCCATGGCGGAAAACCCGATGGCGGAGAGGAGAAGCCCCAGGGCCACCGCCGGGATGCGTCCGATGCGCAGGGTGAGTCGACCCCACACCGGGATGGAAATCAGCACCACCACACCCACCAGACCGATCACCAAGCCCGCGCGGGAGGCAGCCTGTGCGTGGCTGACGCCCTCCATCAGATCGGCGAAATAGACGAACCAGGTCATCAGGAAGAGTCCGATGATGACCATGTCGTTGCGCGCGGTGAACGCGGAGAGGAAACTGAGGCGCAAACCCTGCTCCCGCTTGACCAGAGCCCAGATTTCCCGGAACGGGAAAGGTCCGCTCCCCTCATGGGGCTGGGCGATCTCCACCAGCAAATTCTTGGCCAGCCAGGCTCCGGCCAGGGCGATGCAGGCCGCCAGCCACATGGTGGCCGTCACGCCGATCTGCTCCGGCAACTGCATGAAGACCGCGTAGACCAGGGTGATGCCGAAGGCCATCATGAAACCCACGTTGGCCAACAGCCGGGGGCGGTCCTCCGGGCGGGTGTAGTCTCCGGTAAGGGTGGCCACCTGGGGCCAGATCAGGGTTCCGCCCAGGGACATGAGAACCCGCACCACATAAAAGACCGCCAGGGCGCTGATGCCCAGAATGGCGCCGATCTCCCGGTCGAAGGGGGCGAAAATCGCCGTCACCCCGGCCAGCAGGAAACCGTAGATCATCAGCGGAATGCGTCCGATGCGATCGGAAACGTAGCCCAGGTAGCCCACGAAGAGCAGGTCCACCAGTTCGGTGATCACCTGGATGTTGGCGTTGACGAACCCGGCATTATCCCGGGCCAGCCCCAGCACCTGGCTGAGATAGAGGGGCTGCAGGGCCATCACCAGGGTCAAAAAGATCATGACCAGGGAGACCACCAGGTAGAGGGCGTTATGATGGTGGCCCTGGAGGTCGGTCGAGAGGAGGCTCCTCCCGTCGGCAAGATCCCCCCGTTCGGGTGACGAACGACTAGCCACGCCGGCTCTCCACTTCCGGTGCGGCGAAGAAGCGTGCGGCCATGTCGCCGATGAACGGCAGTTTCCAGGAGCGGTTCAGCAGCACGGAAACCAGACCGGCCAGACTGGCGAAGGTGATCAGGACGGTGGAGGTGCTGAACAGATAGGGACCCAATCCCGGAAGATGCATCACGAAGAAGGAGATGACCGCCCAGATCCACAGCACCAGCCCCTGTCGGGCGTGAAAGGCCACATAGGCGTCGTCGCGATTGAGCAGCAACGGCACCAGGCAGAGGACACCCAAATAGCTGAATGCGGCCATCATTCTGATTTTCATTCTGTTTATTCCACAGCATCAGAACCGTTGCGATACAAAGGAATTCCGGAAAAGCCCGGGAGGGCTTTTCCGGTGGTTCCAAGACGCGGGTGGCGTCGCAGCTTCGGTGCGTCTAGCTGATGGCTTCTTCCAGCTCGCCCTCTTCGGTGGGACGCTTCATGTAGCTGTAGATGCCCACACCCACGGCGGCCACGGCTCCGACGAGAAGGATCGGTCCCCAGGCGCCGAGGCCGAGGCCGAGGCCCAGACTGGTGCCCGAACCGGTCCAGATGGTGCCTCCGGCAGCGATGCCCTTGGCGCCCGCGCCGGCTCCGACGGCGGCTTTGGCTCCGGTCGCGGCGGCGGTTCCGGTGATCACCTGGCCGGAAACCGCACCGTTGCCCGTCGCGGCGGCGCTCTTGCAAACCATGGCGCCCTTGCCCGCGGCGGTTCCGGCCATGGCGCTTTTGCCGGCGGCGGCACCCTTGCCGGCGGCGGCGCCCTTGCCGGCGCCGTTGCAGACCAGGGCCCCTTTGCCGGCGGCGCCCTTGCCGGCGGCGCCTTTGGCCGCAGTGGCTTCCATCTCGCTTTCGGTGGCCTTGAAGCCGATCTGCTGCATGGCCACGCCGCTGCCTGCGGCGCCCTTGGCGGCCATGCCGCCGGCGCCGGGGTGCAGGATCAGCCATTTGCCCGCGGAGGCCGTGCCGATCGGGGCCTTGCCCACCGTCACCGTCTTACCGATCAGGGAGGTCAGTTGCCCCGATTGACGGGCCCCTTCCAGCTTGAGGGCCACCATGCCGTCACCACCGGAGAGGGGATGCAGGAAGATCCAGTTGGCCATGCCGTCCCCGGTGGCCACCGTCGAGCCCACCGCGAAGGACTTGCCCGCCAGCATGGGCACTTGAGCCGCCTGGGCGGCGCCGCTCAATTTGAACATCATTGTTTCCCCAGCCATGGCCCTTCTCCTTCTTCGGTTATTTCCGAGTCAATAGCCCACTAAGGCGGTCTGCGACGAACGTCCAGCCACTATCCCTGTAAAGAAACAGGCGCCAGGATAGTTTAGAAATTCAGCCCTGTAAATCACGATCTTGAGTCCGAAACAGTCGCGAATCCGCTGCCACCACGGCGTGGGATGTGCCCCGTTCATCCTATTCGAATTGGTTGGTTTGTTATAAAATTTATCCATACCTTTATTTGGGTCTTTTATCTGAATATCGTAATCAATAATCAAAAAGTGTATAACTAAAATTTAAACAGGGGGGGGGGGAGAATATTTTCTTAAAACCAATCATTCAAATGATAGCTATTCGTGTTTAAAGGTCGATACCTGCCCAAGACCACCGCTCGCCGGGGGATGCCGCATTTCTCCGCTGTGGATTTTGCTGCGGATAACGGGTAGATTCCACAAAGGGAGGCGTAGGTGGCTTCACGCCTCGATAGCGTGTCGCAACGGGGGGAATCCCCGGCTTCTGTCTGATTCGTCGGTTTTATCATTGAGAAGGGGAGAGTCCCTTGGTTGAAATCGCCCGATTTTTCGCCGGACTTGGTGGACATCTCGTTCTGGTCACCATGGTCATTGGCGGTTTTTTGACCAGTCTGGCCATCTTTTTCCTGCAGACCCGGCGCATTGGTGTCCAGATAAAACGCGGCCTCGGTCTGTTGGAAGAGTGCAGCATCGGCAACGCCCCCGGCCAGAAGGACGATCAGGATCCCGCAGTGCGGGATCTGGTGCGAAAACAACGTTTCTCCGCCAATTGGCAGCGCTTCAAAAAGGGCATGGAAGCCCCGGAGATGCACTACTTCGCCCAAGCCTGGGCCGAGTTCGGCAAACATCTCGTGGTACCGCCCGCCAACTCCGGGAAGCTTGTCCGGACCACGGCGGAACCCTCCCTCTACATCAACGAACGCAGCCTCTTCTTCGTCAACATCAACTCCCGTCTCTACGATGCCGTTCCCGGATTCCTGACCGCCGGTGGCATCTTCGGCACCTTCGTTGGCCTGGTGGCCGGCATCTATCTGGCCCAGGACGGCATGTCCGCCGGCCCCAACGAAATGCGCCAGGCCATGAAGTTCCTCATGGGAGGCGTCTCCACGGCCTTTTTGACCTCCATCTTCGGCATCGGGCTCTCCGTACTCTTTTCCGTTCTGGAAAAACGCCGCCAGTACTGGATCGGACGCCTGGTGCAGCGCTTCAGCGAGGAGCTGGAGTCTTGTCTGGAGATGGCGGCTTCCGAAGACGGCGGCATGAACAAGATGTACGCCGTGCAAAGGGAGCAGCTTGTCGAGCTGCAGAAGTTGTGCCAGATACTCAAGACTCCCGGAGCCCCCCAGGCCGCCCCCCCGAGCGAGGGCGCTCCCCGGGACATGGATGCCCGCATCGGCTCCAGCCTCGCCCCGGCCTTGGGCAAGATGTTCGAAACCCTTGTCAAGTATCAGGAAAACCAGCGGGAGTCGCAGCAACAATCCCTGCGCAACGCCCTCTCCCCGCTTCTGGAAAACCTGCAAAACAGCCTGGCCGACAAGGTGGGCTCCGTCGAGTTGGCCCTGCACGCCCTCAACGAAAACCTGCGCCGGCAACAGGAGGGCCAAAGCCTGATGTTGCAGGATCTGAAGGAGAGCCGTCAGGAGGGGCTGCTGCACACCGCGCGGGAGATTCGCGAAACGCTGGAAGGCGTCGGCGTGAAGATGTCCACGCTGATGAGAGAGTCCGCCGAAGGCTCCTTCGGACGGCTGGAACAGTCCGTCACCGCCCTGGCCGACGCGGTTTCGGGCTTGCGGGGTCTGCAAAGTCAACAGACGGAGGCCCACGAGAAGTTCCTGGGCGAGTTCAGCCGCCTCGGGGCCAGCGTGCAGGGCGCGGCGGCGCAAAAGGCCGAACATCTCGACAAGAGCGTGGCCAGCCTCAACAGCAACCTGGACCAGCAGAACGAACGGCTGGCCGGGGCCTTGCGCGAGGCCGCACGGGAGTTGCGGGAGACCCTCGACCGGGCCGGCGCTCTGCTTTCCGCCAATCTGCGCCAGTCCGCCGGGGATTTCGATGCCCTGGTGGGACACTCGGTGGCCGATCTGGCGGACGTGGCCTCGGGCATGAAATCGGCCCAACTGGAGCTGGCCGCCCTGCTGCGGGACTCCTCGACGGGTCTCGCGGGCCGCATGGAACGCACCCTCGCCGATCTGGCGGACGTGGCCTCGGGCATGAAATCGGCCCAACTGGAGCTGGCCGCCCTGTTGCGGGACTCCTCGGCGGGTCTCGCGGGCCGCATGGAACGCACCATCGCCGACATGGGCAGCGTGGCCGCCGGCATGAAGTCGGCCCAGCAGGAGTTGATCCTGTTGTTGCGCGAATCGGCCAACAGCTTTTCCGGTCAGATGGGCCGCAGCCTGCAGGATCTGGCCCAATCCTCCACGGCGATGCTGGCGGTGCAAAACGAGATGCAACGCATCTTCGGCGCCGCTCCACACCTGCTGCTGGCCACCGAAAAGCTGCTGGACGGCCTGGAGCGCTTCCAGGGCGGTCTCGGGGAGAAACTATCCGCCCTGGTTCCGGCTCCGCGTCCCGAAGCCTCCCCCCCACAGGACAACACCCTGCTGCTGGACCGGATGAACCACATTCTGGATCAATCCCGTCTGGCCTTGACCCAGGAGTCCAAATCGGTGGCCGACACCCTGGTCGCTGCCGGGGGGCTGCTGCTCCACGCCGCCGAAAGCCTGGAGCAGACCGCCGCAGGCCTCTCCGACCATTTCGCGGGAGCCCTCGGCCGGGTGAGCAGCAGCCAGGAGGAGTTGGCCGCCGGCATCGGTCGCAGCAGCGAACACGTCGCCGAGCGACTGGAGGAGAGCCTCGCCGCCATCGCCTCCGGCATTGTCAGCCACTTCGCCTCCTCGGTGACGCAGTTGAGCGGCAGTCAGTCGGAGTTGGCCACGGATTTCCGCAAAACCGGCGAGCAGATCTCCTCCCGTCTGGAAGAAAGCCTCGGTTCACTGCTGTACACGGTGGAAAGGATGCACGACGCCCAGGAGGAACTCGTGCGCCGCATGGCTCAACCCGTGGCGGCGACGCCGACTGCGGATCCCGATCGGGCCCTGGTGGGCGAGTTGCAGACCTTCCACTCCCGCTTCGAGGAGAAATTGGGCCTCATGCTGGGCCTCTTCGAACGGCTGGAGAGCAACAACCTCTCGGCCCTGGCGGGTTTCGACCAGCGCAATCAGTCCCTCGGCAGCGCATTGCAGGAGTCCCGGCAGAAGCAAACCCTGGACAACGCCCAGTTGCAAACCCTGCTGCAGGCCACCAGCGCCTCTTTCCAGCAGTCCGCCGCCGAGATGAGCCATGCCGCCGCCCGCATGTCCCAGGCCCTGCAGCAGTCCACCCAATGGTCCGAGGAGAGCCGTCGGGCCATGGAGGGCGTCTTCAACTTCGCCCGCAGCTTCGACGCGGCTCAGGTCCGCTTCGGGCAACTCATCGACTCCATGGAATCGGGGGCCATGATGATCGCCGTGGCCGGGGAAAAGCTGCAAACCAGCGCCGAAAAGATGGAGTCGGTCACCACAACCCTGAACACCACCCAGGAGACCGCCCGTCTCACCCTCAACGCCATCGGCAAGGCCCACGAACTGCTTCGCGACCTCTGGCACAACTACCAGAACCGCTTCGAACAGGTGGACGGCTCCCTGGAGCGCACCTTCGTGCAGCTCAACAACGGGTTGGAGGAGTTCTCCGGTCGGGTGTTGCAATTCATCGCCGGGGTGGACGACCACATGGGCGGCATCACCGAAAAGCTGGGACGGAGCATCGGTGACTTCGGCTCCCGCCTGGAGGATCTCGACGACTCCATGAGCGGCTTCCTGGAGAAGATGTCCTCCACCCTGATCAGCCCCATGCAGGCCACCTCCCGGGACATGATCCTGGCCGGGGAGAAGATTCAGGCCAGTATCAGCAGCATGGAAGGGCTGTCCAACACCCTCTCCATCACCCATGGCGCCACCCAGGAGGGGGCCGAACAGACCCTCAGCTCCATCACCGAGGCCCAGGAACGCATGAAAGCCACCATCAACCTGATGCAGCGTCAGTTGGAATCGACCTGGAACGAGCAGCAGCAACGCTTCGAGCTGGTCAACGCCTCGCTGCAGCAGACCGTGGCCAACCTCAACAGCGATTTGGAGGATTTCTCCTCCGAAAAGGTGCTGGAGTTCATCGGAGGGGTGGACGAACACATGGACAGCGTCTCCAAACAGTTGCGCAACACCATCGGGGAGTTCAATACCAAGCTGGACGATCTGAACGACAGCATCAGCTTCTTCCTGCAATCCATGTCGAACCTGAGATAGCCCTCCATGTTCCAGCGCCGCAGGGAAGTTCGAACGCCGCAATATACCGCCCACGACTACTCCATCTCCATCAGCGATGTGATGTCGGCGCTGCTGTACGTCTTCATCGTCATTCTGATCATCTTCTCCTTCAACATGGGCAATACCGAGACGGATTATCGCACCGAACTGGTGCAAGTCACCAAGGAGCGGGAGAAGCTGAATCAGATCAACTCGTTACAGGAAGAGAAGCTGAAAAAACTGGAAACCGGCGTGGTCGAACTGCGGGAGCTGGCCTCGAACCTGAAGCGGGATCTGGACCGTCACATGGCCAAAACCCAGCAACTGCTCTTCCAGCTCCTTTCCGACATCCACAAGGATTTGCAAACCCGCGAGAATCTGCGGGTTTTCATCGACCCCAACCACGGCATTCTGCGGCTGCCCGACGAGATCCTTTTCCCCTCCGGTTCCGCGCAGTTCGCTCCGGGAGGCGAGGAGAACCTGAAAAAGCTGGCCCGCGTTCTGGAGCGCCACCTGCCCTGTTACGCCGGGACGGTGGAGGCGGCTCGTCCCCGGTTCTGCGAGGAGCGGCAGTGGAATCCGGGTACATTGGATGCCGTCTTCATCGAGGGGCACACCGACAACATCCCCTTGAGCAAGGCCAATCCCCACAGCAACAATCTGCATCTTTCCGGCATGCGCGCCATCAAGACCTACGAAACCCTGCTGGGCAACAACCGGGCCGCTTCCGGTCTGGGGGAGCTGCGCAATCTCAAGGGTCAGCCGGTTTTCGGCATCAGCGGTTACGGGGAGTATCGTCCGGTGGTGTCCCATGAACAGCCGACCGCCGAGGCGGCCAACCGACGCATCGACATCCGCTTTTTCCTGGTCAATCCGAAACCACCGGCGGCCATGTCCCATCTCTTCGAGGAGTTGGACCAGCTCAATCGCAAGCTCGATACCCTGAAATGAGCCTCAAGCGCGCTCTGGCCAACCACCAATTCGCCTTCGCCTTTCCGGCGCAACTGCCCCTGGGAGGGCGGACGGCCCGCTCCGAAGAGCGCATCGAGGCCTCGTTGCTGTCGCGTTCCCTGACGCGGATGCCGCCGCAAGAGGATCAGGAAGCGGGGCGTCGTCGGGTGATGGGCCACTTCCGGGAGAATCGCTCCTTGTCGGGTTTGTCGCGGCGGGATCTGAAACGCGCCCCGTGGTTTCTCTTCGCGGCGGGAGAGGACGGCCTGGTTCCGGCGGAGGATCCGGCCTTTCTTTCGGCCTGGGTGGGCTGGTTCGAGAAGAATCCTGCCAGCGGAACCCTGGCGGACCTGCTGCACAACCTGCTGCTGCACGATCCCCGGGGGCCGTGTCGCGCTTTGTTGAAACAGGGGATCGAACGGCATCTGGCCCGTAGCGTACAACCCCATCTGGTGGCCTGGCGGGAGCGTTGTGTCCGTTTCAAGCTGCTGGAGGAGGAGGGCCCGGAGGCCTTCGCCGCCATGCTTTACCGGGGGGAGGGCACGTTTCTGGAATTGACCCGGCAGGCGGGTTTGACGGGAGACCTGGTCAGCCGGGGGTTCGTGCAGCGCAGTTTGGGGCATCTGCTGAAACGACTGCGGGGTTACGCCGACGCCGACGGTTTGCGGGTGGAGGAGCTTCAGGCTCTGCTCAACGGTTTCCGGGATCAGCAGGGGCGGTTTCAGCAGCTGGTGGCCGGGTTTGCCTCCCAGTTGGCGGAGGTTCTGCTGCGACCCTTTCAGGATCGCGAGGCCGAAGGCCGCCTGCGCCAGCTGCTGCGGGATTTTCTGGTCAAGTATCTGGGGGATCCCCGCACCCATCCCGCCGCCTGGAACGCGGTGGACCCCAAAGCGCGGGAGGTCATTCTCGGCTGGCTCTCCGGGCGGCCCCGGCACATCGACGACAAGTTGTGGCTTTTCGTTCAGGAGGCCAACAAGCAACTTGCCGAGCTGGAGACGGAGCTGTTCAATCTCAAGAATCAGGGGAAGACCACTCCAGCCGGCGTGCTGCATCGGGCCATTCAGCGCTTGCACTCCGTGGAGGGCGTCGCGGAGTTTTTTGGTCTCTCCGACGTGATCGACCTCTGTCAGGAGATGGAGGAGGTTCTGGGGCGAATGCGGGATGGGCGGCTCGAACCCGATACGGAGAAGGTCGCCTGGCTGCTGACCCGACAGGAGCTGCTGCGGGATCGGGTCAACGACGTGCCGGGATTCTCCTTCCACAAGTCCGCGCCGGGCTGATTCCATTTCTGTTTCATTCGTTCATTAATACGGGGGTCCGGAGGCGATAATCGCCCTCGGACCCCCGTATTAATGAACGAATGAAACAGAAATGGAATGAAGGGCGAGGGCCATGGATGGCCCGAGTCAAACCCCTGCCGGGGACCATGATGGTCCCCAGACCCCTGCAATAATGCAAAAAT
>JADGAQ010000021.1 GCA_015231925.1 Magnetococcales bacterium | reverse complement strand
AATCGCAAAAAACCGTGTCAAGGATATTTCGTCAAGACGGGTTCTGAATAGTTACAAACGAGCCATGTCCGACGAATCCGTTCCGTTCACCAAAAAACACAACCCCGATGCCTGGAAAGATCACACGATTCCGCCGTTTCCGGATTCCGTCCATCGGTACCAGTTTCCATCCCGGGCACCAGAAGAGGACGCTGCCGGTGCGGCACACGCCAACCTTGGCCGGGCCAGGAACCCTTCTGCACGGAGATATACAGGCCACAAGTCGAAGGGCTGCGGGCAATCATCGAGTATGCGGGCGAATCGCTGGACCTGGCCGAAGCGGCCACCATCGCCATGCAGGAACCCCGGCAGGTTTCGAGTAAGCCATCATCCAGGTGACGAATGGTATCCACCAAGAGAACGAACGAGGAGCTGGAGAGATCCGAGATCCGGCCTTTTCGTTTCCGGTGTGTGGGAATGGTTTGGCACCATGGGGGGCAGGGAAATCCGATTGCTGGAATCCCGAATTTCCCCCAATTGATTGCTATGTGATTGCCGGACGAAAAAGGGGTTAGGCGGAAATCCGTCTAACCCCTTGATTTTTCTGGCGCGCTCGGAAGGATTCGAACCTCCGACCTACTGGTTCGTAGCCAGTTGCTCTATCCGGGCTGAGCCACGAGCGCCTGAATTCGATAAGGTTATCCTGGAATAATGCGGTGTGCAACCCAAAAAATGGGCGCTCCCTCAAATCTCTTCCAGAGACCAACGGGGCCGGGCATCCAGGCTCAGGGAGGCAACCCGTTGCCCCTGGCCGAGTTTCAGGCGCTGCAGTCCCGCCAGCGCCACCATGGCCCCGTTGTCGGTACACAGGTTCAGGGGCGGATAGCCGATGCGCAGACCGAAACGCTCTCCGGCGGCCGTCAGTTTCTCCCGCAGCCGGACATTGGCCCCCACGCCCCCGGCGACCAGCAGGGTGTTCACCTCACAGCGCCGACAGGCGGTCAGGGACTTCTCCACCAGGGTATCCACGATGGCTTCCTGATAGGAGGCGGCAATGTCACCGAGGCTCAGATCGGGGCGCGGCGTCTGCTGCAACCGCTCCATGAAGACCCGCAGGCTGGTCTTCAACCCCGAAAAGGAGAAGTCGCAACCCGCTTTGTCCAGCAACACCCGGGGAAAAGGCACCGCATCCACCCGTCCCCCGAGGGCCAGTCGGGCAATGGCCGGTCCGCCCGGATAGCCCACGCCCAACACCCGCGCCCCCTTGTCGAAAGCCTCCCCCACCGCATCGTCCCGGGTGCGGCCCAGCAGGCGATACTCCCCGAAGCGCTGCGCCAGGACCAGCAGGGTATGCCCCCCGGAAACCAGCAGCGCCACGAAGGGAAAACCCCGGAAATCGTTCTCCGGCTGCAAGAACGGGCTGACCAGATGCCCTTCCATATGGTGAATGGCCACCAGGGGCAACCCGGTGGCCATGGCCAGACCCTGGGCGGTGGAGAGCCCCACCAGCAATCCGCCGATCAGGCCCGGTCCCAGGGTCACCGCCAGACCGTCCAGCTCTCCCGGCCCCAAACCGGCCTTTTGCAACGCCGCTTTCACCACCAGGCCGATATGACGCACATGGGCCCGGCTGGCCACCTCCGGCACCACTCCGCCGAAGGGGGCATGCTCCGCAATCTGGTCACGCACCACGTTGGAGAGCAGGCGAACCGCTTCCAGTCCCTCCCCCTCCACGACCGCCGCCGCGGTTTCATCGCAACTCGACTCGATTCCCAGGACTCTCATGGTCACCTTGATCCCTTCATCCCGGCATGCCCCCTTGACCTGAGGCACGGATTTGGTCAAGGTCTGCCCAACCGGCACCTCACCGGCCCGATTCATAACCCCCGCCAACGCCTGTGGCAAGGATCGAAAGAGATGGAACTGCGTATCGGCACCCGAGGCAGCCTGCTGGCCCTGTGGCAAGCCAACTGGGTTCGTTCCCTTCTGGAAAGCCAACATCCCGGTTTGACGGTGAAACTGGTCATCATCAAAACCAAGGGTGACAAAATTCTGGATGTGCCCCTGGCCAAAGTCGGCGGCAAGGGACTGTTCGTCAAGGAACTGGAAGAGGCCCTGCTGGCCGGCGAGATCGATCTGGCGGTCCACTCCATGAAGGATGTGCCGGGCGATTTCCCGGAAGGTCTGGGATTGGGCCCGATTCTGACCCGGGAAGACCCCCGCGACGCCCTGCTGTCGGTCAACCACACCCATCTGGAAAACCTGCCGCCCAAGGCTCGGGTGGGCTCCTCTTCCCTGCGCCGTCAAAGCCAGTTGTTGCATCGGCGGCCCGATTTGCAGGTCATTCCCCTGCGGGGCAACGTCAACACCCGCATCGAAAAACTCTGCAACGGGGAATTCGACGCCATTCTGCTGGCTGCCGCCGGGGTGAAACGACTGGGTCTGACCCAATATGTCAAGGCCTATCTGCCCATCGACCGGATGCTGCCCGCCGCCGGACAGGGCGCCGTCGGCATCGAACTGCGTCTTGACGACACCCGAACCGAGGCGCTGCTCGCCCCTCTGAACGATCCGGTCACCCAGGACTGCGTCCGCGCCGAACGCGCCTTTCTGCACCGTCTGCAAGGAGGCTGTCAGGTACCCATCGCCGCCCATGCCATTTCGGAGGGGGAACACCTCCATCTGCAGGGGCTGGTGGCGGATCTGAACGGCGGAGAGATCCTCCGGGCGGAAAGCAGCGCCCATCGGGATCAGGCCGAAACCCTGGGACGGGGCGTTGCGGAGACCCTGTTGCAACAGGGAGCCGAGGCCCTGCTGGCCACCTTGCTGGCCAATCCCTGAACCGGTGGTCTTCTTCAGTTATACGGGGGTCGGGGGGCGATAATCGCCCCCGGACCTCCGTATCAATGAACGAATGAAATGGAAACGAAATCACTCGACGGTCGCCGCATTCTGATCACCCGTCCCCTTGCCGAAGGCGAGGAGACGGCTGCCCGGATTCGCGCCGCCGGAGGCGTTCCTCTGCTCGCTCCGGTCCTGGAGCTGGCCCCTCCGCACCAACCGGAGGCCCTGGCCACAGCCCTGAACCAGCTTGACCGCTACGACGGTCTTATCGTCACCAGCGTCAACGGCGCGCGCGCTCTGCTCGCCGCTCTGAAACCCGGTCCGAGCCGGCCCCCGATCTACGCCGTGGGCGAAAAAACCGCCGCCGTGTTGCGACAAGCCGGTTGGCAAGCCAAATTGCCCACCCAGCCCGAAGACGCCCTGCGATTGGCGGAAACCATCCTCGGCGAACATCCGGACGCGGGACACTTCCTCTTTCTCCGCGCCGAAGAGGGCCGGGAAGAACTCCCCGCCCGACTGCGGGCCACCGGATGCCAGGTCACGCTGCTGACCGCCTACCGCATGATCCCGACAAACGCCCTGCCCGAACCGGTTCTGGAATCCCTCGCCAAGCAGACCATCGATGCCGTGCTCTTTTTCAGCAGTCGCACGGCGGAAGTTTTTCTGCAACTTCTGCCCCCGGACCTCCCCTTTCCCGGAGCGGCAGTAGTGGCGGCCCTCAGCCCCAAAATCGCCGCATCTTTGGCCAGTCACGGGATCCCCTGCCCCGTCGTGGCCGAATCGCCTAACACCGAGGAACTGCTTCAAGCCTTGCGCAACCATTTTACCTGATGAACCAATTGCACCCCCCTCGATCAAATATCTTTATTTTTTATAGTCTGTTGACGTTCAATATTTTATCTTTTAAGTATCAAAAAAAGGAAATGTTCTATTCTTTGAATTTTTATGTTGAGTCAATAGCAAAACTGCCAGGCATTTGACTGGGATGATCTAAATGAATGGTGACTGAAAAGTCAAAAGACAGAACATTTCCTTTTTTTGATACTTAAAAGATAAAATATTGAAAGTCAAAAAATATATTCCCGTTTGACCCGCACTTCCCAAAAAAATAGCCGGGCAGGAAACCTGCCCGGCTGCGAAGCAAACCACCGCTGAGTGCAACCTACCCGATCTGCACCACGATGCTATGCAGTACACGGGCGGCATCCGACAGCTGAATGCCCAAGTCCCGCAGATGACGATACATTTCCCGACGCTTCATCATATCCACCACATGCTGCATGGCCTTGACCTCGGCATCTTCCGTATGAGCCGCAAAGCGCTTCAGATCCTCGTCAATGGTATACAGGGAACCCAAAGCCTTGCGATAGACCCGATCAATGCCAAGCAGGGTCTGCAACGCGCCGAGAGCATCCGGATCCGCCGAACCCGGATTGGTTTCCAGTTTGCCGAAACCCCGTTGAATCGCCGTGGCCGCTTCGCGCAACATCACCGACATCTCCAGGCTGAATTTGTCAGCGGCAACCTTCAAACCTTCCATCTCCTCCATCACCACCCGGGCCGACCCGACCGGGATATCCAATGTGGTAATGGCCCGCAATACATCCTCCCGGTCGATCGGGGTGGAGAAGGCATTGTTCAGAATATCGAGATGCTTCTCCTTGAGAGCGTGGGCCGCCTCCTCCTGCTTGGCGATGTTGGCCACGGCATCCTTGACCTCGCCGCCCATGTAGCCGGCCAGGATGTTCAAACTCGACGTGAGAATCTCACACTGTACCGTGATCATGCTCAAAAACGGGGGAACCCGGGGAAAAACATTGTCGAGCATCTTGCCAAAAAGCGAATTGCTGGAACCCATTCGTCGTCTCCTCTGTTAGCGACTATCCGCCGTGATAATAACCGTGTTCAACCGATGCCCGTCACGAGGTGCACCACCGTGTACGTCAAACCCGCCACCAATCCCGAACCGGGGATGGTGATCAACCAGGTCGCCACCATCTCCTTGCCCTTGCCCCACTTGACCGCATTGGGCTGCTCGGCGGAACCGATACCCATGATCGAGGAACCCGCCACGTGGGTGGTGGAAACCGGGGCCCCGAAGACCGCCGCGCCGTAAATGACCGAGGCCGCCGCCAACTGGGCGTTGAAAGAGTGAATCGGCCGCACCCGGAAGATGCCGAAGCCCACGGTTTTCACGATGCGCCAGCCGCCGAACATGTTGCCCAGGGTAATGAACAACGCACAGGTGAAGATGACCCAGAACGGCACATGGAACTTCTGGATTTCGCCGCCCAGCAACAAGGCCAGGGCGATGATGCCCATGCTCTTCTGGGCATCGTTGGTACCGTGGGAGAAGGACATGCCGGCAGCGCTGAACCATTGCATGACAATGAAGACCTTGTTCACCTTGGGTTTGGCGTTGGCCACCAGACGTCGGGTGATCTTCATCAACAGCCAGCCAACGACGAAGCCGAGAATGGGTGAGATGAATAGTGAGAGAATAACTTTCATCACACCACTCATTTTACCCTTCAGAAACAGATCGTCCCAACCCCACATCACATGGTCCGCACCCGCCGCGAAGAGAACCGCGCCACCAATACCCCCCACCAGGGCATGGGAGGAGGAGGAGGGCATGCCGAACCACCAGGTCAGCAGGTTCCAGAAGATGGAGCCGAAGATCCCGCACAGCAGGATGGTTATCGAAACCAGACTGCTCAGATCGTTGATCTTGACGAACTTGCCGATGGTATCCGCCACGGCGGTGCCACCCAGCATGGGGCCGATGAAGTGGAACACACCCGTGAGCAGAGCCGCCTGAATCGGGGTCATGGCCCGGGAGGCGATGATCGTACCGGTGATGTTCGACGCATCGTGAAAACCGTTGGTGAAATCGAATATGAGGATGACGACGATCGCCACCCACATCAGGTTGACTATCATACTGCTATCCATGGTCTCTTTGCCTTCCGCTCCGCGCTGTTGATCCAAGCCTTTCTTGTCCCCGGGCAAACCCCCGCCGTACCGCCTGGTTTGTTAACGCAGGCTGCCATTTGGTTATCGATTTGTTGGGGAATGCCTTTGACAGTTGGGGTCTCACCCTGAGTCGCCGCGGACGACGGGAGAAACTATGTCCGATAATTTTGAAAGTTGCAAGAACGTTTCATTAATTTTAGCGTATTATTAATGATTCAACACAATTTTTTTGGTATTTTGTGTTGCAGACCCCTTATTTAACCGCTAATTGTACACTACCGCCCCGATTTCGTATTTGAGTTTCATTAACAAAAAGGCCGGACCAATCGGTCCGGCCTTTGCGACATTCCGCCCCTGAGGGGGTTAACAGCCTGTTAAGAAATCTGCACCACGATGTCGTGGAGAATCTCACCCGCCCGGTTCAACTGGTCGGCGGAATTGGACATGTGGCGGTAGAGTTCACGCCGCTTGAACATGGAGGTCACCTGCAGCATGGCCTTGGCCTGGGCACCGGGCTCGCTGTTCTCCAGGCTGTGCAACAAGGCTTCGTCCGCCTTGAAGAGGTCGGCGATGGCGCGGCGGTAGCACTTCTCCACGTTGCGTTCCGTCTTGTTGACCGTCTGGCAATCCTCTTCCGCCAGAGCCGGAGCCGTTCCCAGCTTGCCGAAACCCCGTTTGAGGGCATCCACGCCGTCCCGCAGCAGAACCGCCATTTCGCGGCAGTAGTTGTCCGGTCCCAGCTCCAGAACCTCCATCTCCCGCACCGTGGTCTTGGCGTAGTTCATGATCATGTCGATGGAGGAGATGGCCCGATAGATATCCTCCCGATCCATGGGGGTGGCGAAGGCGTTGTTGAGCATCATCATGTTGCGGGCCTTGATCTCGTCGCCCTTCTTTTCCAGCTCGCGCACCAGATTGCTCTTTTCGACGTTTCCGGTCTCCATAAACTCCACGAAGGCTTCCATGGCCTCCAGGGCCACGACGCACTGTTCGTTGATCATGCCGTAGAAGTCGGGCATGCGGGGAAATACGTTATTGAGAAGGCGCACAGCCAGAGAGTTGGAAGATCCGCTCATTTTTATCTCCTTGCAACTTGGATAGACGAAAACGATTTGTTAAGCGACGCGCCTCAGACCGCACCACCGGTCAGGAAGCGCACCACCAGATAGGCCAGAACACCCACCAGCCCGGAACCCGGAATGGTGATCAGCCAGGTGCTGACGATTTCGGTGGCCTTGGCCCAACGCACCGCTTTGGGACGCTCCGCCGAACCGATACCCATGATGGCGGAACTCACCACGTGGGTGGTGGAAACCGGGGCTCCCAGCACCGAAGCCGACAGAATCACCGTGGCGGAAGTCAACTGGGTGGAAAGCGCATGAATGGGGCGCACCTTGTAGATACCGAAACCGACCGTGCGCACGATGCGCCAGCCGCCCGAAAGAATACCGAGGGTGATGGCGATGGCGCAGGCCAGGATCACCCAGAAGGGCACGACGAAATCCTTGAGAAATCCGCCGAGAACCAGCACCAGGGTGATGATACCCATGCTCTTCTGGGCATCGTTGGCCCCGTGGGAGAAGGAGAGTCCGGCGGCGGTGAGGAACTGAGCCTTGCGCAACGGTTTGTTGACCGTGGGCTTGGCCTTGACCAGGGAGGCGAACATCAAGCGATAGATGAAAAAGCCCACCCAGAATCCCAACACGGGAGAGACGATCAAAGAGGCCAGGATCTTGGTGAAACCGTTCAGTTTGAAGTGCAGCAGATCGGAGAAACCCCAGATCACATGATCGGCCCCGGCGGCGATGACGACTCCCCCGATCAGTCCCCCTACCAGGGCATGGGACGAAGAGGAGGGAATCCCGAACCACCAGGTGGCCAGATTCCAGAAAATGGCCCCGAAGATGCCGCACAAGATCACCGACGTACTCATCAGGGGCGGCAGGTCGCCGATGCTGATGAACTTGCCGATGGTGTTGGCCACGGCGGTTCCTCCCAACACCGGACCGAGAAATTCGAAGGTGGCCACCACGATCACCGATTGCACGGGGGTCATGGCCCGGGAGGCGATGATGGTTCCGATGATGTTCGAGGCGTCATGAAAGCCATTTGTATAGTCGAACAACAAAACGATGATAACAGCAACAATTGCAAGTACAAACAACGTATCCATGAGGCTTTTTCCCTCCCTTTTTCTCGATTGACACGTAACTTTCAATGAGAGGCTTGGCAATCCTGCCAGGACCGACTGCCTGGGCATGAATACCCCAGGGGCAGGGGCAAAGGAAAGGGTAAATGTTAATGGCAGGCTAATTTTGTTAATGGAAAAGGCCACGGAAGAACCTTTCCGTGGCGTATTACGGTCTATTGCCTCTTAAAAAGGTGAAAATCGTGGGGTTTTGTTAATTATCTATGAAGAATGCCCCGCCAGCAACTCCGCTTCGGCCAACATCTCCCCCAGACTGCAGCGGATGCCCTGTTTCCAGAAGTCGGCCGCGGCGGGGTCAAGACCGAAAGGAGCGAGAAGAGCGTTCACGTCCTGGGATCCACCGGCCCGGAGAAGATCCAGATAACGGCTTTCGAAATCCGCCCCCAAGGCACCCTGAACCGCATAGAGGCTCTGGGTCAACAATTCCCCGCAGGCATAGGCGTAGACGTAGAAGGGATTGTGGAAGTGGCTGATGTAGCTCCAGAGATTTTCAGTGGAGGCATAGGTGAAAACCTCCCCTTCCGGACCATAGAAACCGATCAGGCTCTCCTGCCAGAATCGGGAAAGATCGAGAGCGGACAACCGACCGCCGGCGCCGTGAACCTTTTGTTCGAAGCGGGAAAAGCCGATCTGACGCACCACGGTGTTGAGGAAATCCTCGATGCGCCCCATGAGCAAGGCCAGCAGGGCGTGATCCTTGCCGTCTTGGCGCAGGCGCTCCCGCAGAAAGCGGAAGGTGGTCATTTCGGCGAAGATGGAGGCGGTTTCGGCGTAGGCCATGGGCGCGGAAGAGAGCAGCGGTCCCTGGGCGGCGCCGGCCAGAAGGCCGTGGACGGCGTGACCCAGTTCGTGAGCCAGGGTCATCACGTCGCGACTGCCCCCCTGGTAGTTCATCAACACATAGGAGGCGTTACCGCCCTCGGGCAGCACCACGGAATAGTTGAAGGCCCCGCTCTGCTTGGCGGGACGAACCTGGGCGTCGATGGCCCGATCGGTGGAAACGCTTTCGGCCAGGCGAGCCAGGGTGGGACTGAAGCTGGCGAAGGCCCCGTGGACCATCTCCCGCGCTTCGTGGTAAGGAATATGGCTCCGATCGGCGAAAGGCAACAAGGCGTTGCGATCGCTCCAGCGCAGACGCGACACCCCCATCAGGCGGGCCTTGAGACGATAATAGCGTTGGCAGAGGGGAGCGGCCTCCTCTTCCACGGCGTGATGCAACGCCGTGACCACGGCATCGGGTAACCGGTTGTTGCGGTTGCGGTAGTCCAGGGGATGGGCGTAGCCCCGCTCCCGATCCTCCACCCGCTTGCTGCCGACCACCATGTTGAGCACCTGGGCGGAAAAGCGGGCGAAGGCCCCGCCCAGCCCATCGTTCAGCGCGGTCAAGATGGCGAAGCGTTGTTCGGCATCGGGCTCCTCTCCCAGGCGGTGCAGCGTCTGGGCCAGGGTGCGGGAGCCTTCCGGCAGGGCAAAACGCAGCTCGGCTTCCACCTCGTCGTAATAGGCCGCCCAGGACTGGGAACCGAAGGTGGCGCGTTTGGTGAGCGCCGACTCCACCTCGGTGGAGAGCATGAAGGGGCGCTGGCGGCGAACCTCCCCGATCCAGGCGCGCAGGCGCCGACACTGGGGATCCGTGGCCATCAGGGTTTCGCACACCGCTTCCGGCAAGGCGGCGATTTCGATGGGGAAAAAGGTGGCGTGTTCGCCCCCGAGGGCATCCACCCGGGTATTGGCCTCGTGCAACCGGTTTTTGACCGCCTCGTCTTCGAGATCTGCGGCATGCCGCAGATGCAGATAGAGAAAGACCCGGTTCAGTCGTTGCTGAATCCCCTCCCAGGCCGGCAACGCCTCCCCCAGACGGGTTTCGAGCCGCCCCTGGAAGGCACTGGAAAAGGCCCGGTACTGATCCGTCAACCGGGCCAGATCGGCGTCGAGTTCGGGGTCGTCGACTCCCGTGTAGATGGAGGAGAGATCCCAGCGGGGGGCATCCGGGGAAGCGGTCGTGTCGGTCATGGTCATTCCGTGCGATTAATGGTCAAGGATCCCACTCCGAGGCGTCATGACATCCTGGAGCCACTCCTTCAGGTCCAGGGCATCTCCCCAGGTCACCTGAGTATGACCTTCTTCGTCGCCATCCAGAACCAGGACCTCCTCCGGTTTCAGAAAACGAATAAGACGATCGGAATGAGTGGCAACAACTATCTGGGTCCTTTTGGATGCTTCCCGCAAGAGATCCGCCAAAAGGCTCAACAATTCGGGATGCAGGCTGACTTCGGGTTCATCGATGAGGGTGATGGTTGGCAGAACGGGGCTTTGCAACAAGGAGATCAACCAGAGAAAACGAAGAGTGCCTTCCGAAAGTTGGTGTATATAAACCGGATTTCTGAAAGAGGTCTCCTTCCAGGTCAAGGAGAGCATGCCCGCTGCGGCCGGAGGAAATTTCAGCATCTCAAACCGGGGGAAAGCGGCTCGCAAGGTATCTTCGATCTGCTCATATCGGTCCGGGTCGGTCTCTTTCAGGGTATACAGAAAAGAAATCAGTTCCTCGCCATTGGAGCCGGGAAGTCCGGACGGTCGCATCTGTTGCGGCAGCCGGATGGGGGAATTTTTTGCCACATCGAGAACATGGTACTTGGTAGCGGAACCCAGTACGTTTCGAAACGCTTCCGGCTCCCTGAACATTTTAGGGATTTGCGAAAGCGCCGACTCAAGATTATTATATTTCCAATCCGGCCTTACAAGCTTCTCATTGTTCGCTGGAAAATAACAAATATTGTCTCTAAAGGCTTCAAGATATTTAAAGGGTTCTTTTCTGCCTCTTTCCTGAACAAGCCCTTCTTCAGCAATCTGGTAGGTATAGCCCTTTACCTCCAAATGCAGGCGATATTCCAGCGGACACTGTCCCGGAATATCCATGGCCGCTTCGAAGCCAATGCCCTCGGGGTAGCCCGAGGTAGCGACATCGGCAATTCCGCCCAGATCACTCAAGGTTTTGTTCATGGTCCCGGATGCCGATGCCGAAAGCAGTGACAAGGCATCCAACATCGAGGTCTTGCCCACACCGTTGCCGCCAATCATGACCATCAAAGAACGCATGTCGATAGAGACATCGCGCAGCCGACGGAATCCCCGGATGTTTATTTTCGATAACTGTGGCATTTCCCTCCCTCTCCTTGTCAGGATTCCAAACCAGCCACCAAGCCGGCTCTCCGTCCGCCGGGGCTCGATCCTGCCTTACTGGCCCGCCTTTTCACCTGGCAGACGGGCGCCTTCCGATTACTACAGCAGATGAAACGGGGCGATGTTTTGTGTTTATGATAAACAGCACGATACAATAGCCATACAGCGATACACAGGTTCTGGATGTTCAATAAAAATGCAAAAACAGAAAGCAAGATGATATAAAATTTCCTACTGCTCGGAAGATAACATATAAAAAGTTCAAGAAATTACAGCATTTCCGCTTGGCGGCGGGTGTATTGCAACGCCCTCACTGGTAACACTCACCACACCCGTGGCACGAAGCCCGCCGGATTGGCGATCCGTATATCTTCCCCCGAGTGGGTCAGGACAAACAGACCCTCGTTGCGGGCGAACTCTTCGGCACGTTCCTCCGTATCGATGCCGATTACCGCTCCCATGACCCGGCAATCGCCATAACGGGGAAAAAACTCCTTGAACCGGGCCAAACGCTTCAGGTGGCGCCTCACGTCGGGCACCCCCAGGGAACTCTTGACCTCCACCAGAACCACGGTATTCTCGTTGACCACCAGGATATCCACTTCCAAAGTCCGGCCATCCGTGGTGCGCTTGCGCACCCGCTGGTGTACCTCATGCACCGGAACACCCCGCTCGGCGAAAACCCGCTCGCAGGCGGGAGCTACCAGCCACTCCAGAAACCAACCCCACTTTCCCGTCAGGTTGTCCCCCACACGAGTGTTTTCCTTGAGCTTGCGATCCGTCTCCTCCATTTTGCGGTCCGTCTCTTTCATCTGACGCTCCGTCTCTTTCATCTGACGGTCCGTCTCTTTCATCTGACGCTCCGTCTCTTTCATCTGGTGCGCCGTCTCCTCCATTTTATCGTCCGTCTCCTGGTTCTTCCGGCTCGTCTCCTGGGTCTGCCGCTCCCACTCGGCACTGCGCTCGCGATTCTCGCGCACCATCTCCTGGAACATTTTCCACACATCATCGAAAGTCACGGATTCGGACATCTTCTTCCCTCCCGAGAGCGGAGCCACCCCTATCTCGTTCATCCTACAGGATACTCATATTAACTGCAATCGGAAGACAACTTACCGCAAACCCGCTACACCTCGTCCAGGCTGTCCACCATGCGATGCAGGCTTTCCAACCGCAACGCATCGATCTTGCCCTTCTTGACCGCCTTTTTCACCTGGCAGCCTGGCTCCTCCCGATGGCGGCAGTCGCTGAAGCGGCACTGGTCCAGATAGGGGGCGATGTCCCGGAAATAGCGGGGAATATCCGCCGCGGCCACTCCCGACAACCCGAAGGCGCGAATGCCCGGCGAGTCGATGAGCGCCCCGCCCCCTTCCAAGGGGTAGAGCCGCGCCACCGCGGTGGTGTGCCGACCTTTTCCGGTGGTACGATTCACCGTTCGGACGGAGAGGGTTTCGTCCGGCACCCACCGGGCGATCAGGGAGGATTTACCCACCCCCGAATGACCCACCACCACCGAAACCCGATCCTGCAGGCATTTCCCAAGGGACTTCAATCCCTTGCCCGCCACGGCGGAGACCTTGATCACCAGGTAGCCCATCTCCGGATAGGGGGCCAGGAAGAAGTTCAGATCCTCTTCCGCCTCCACCAGATCCATCTTGTTGACCACGATGATCGGCACGATACCCGCCACTTCCGCCGCCACCAGATAGCGGTCGATCAATCCGGTATTGGGATGGTAGGCGGCCACGGTGATCACCATCTGGTCCACGTTGGCGGCCAATACCTGACGCGCCCCCCGGAAGGTCGGGCGCACCAGAACCCCGTGGCGGGGCTCCAGGGCTTCGATGATGCCCTCACCCCGCTCGTTGCGACGCCAGCGCACCTTATCGCCACAAACCGGATCCTCGGAGAGGGTCTCGCGCACGGCGGCGCGGCATTCCACCCCGTCGGCGCCTTTGACCGCCACGTTGTACCCGTAATGGGCCACCACCAGCCCATCCTCCTCGGCGCCCCAATTCCCCTCTTCTTCCACCACAACCGCGCCGCGACGTCGCGCGGTCCGCTCCTGCCTCGCCCCGGCAATGCGCGCCTGTTGATGCAAAGTCAACTTCCCCGACGATCTCTGGCGTGGCATAATTTCCTCCCTGAATGAGTCAATGGGATGCACCTTCATCTTTGACCAGCCGCCTCCCGTGGTCAAGCCACCTGCAGGAGTTTGACATGCGCCCCATCCGTTCCGTTCTGTACGTACCCGGCTCCAACGCGAAGCTGCTGGACAAGGCGCAACGTCTGCCCGCCGACGCCCTCATTCTGGATCTGGAGGATGCCGTCGCCCCCGAGGCCAAACCGCTGGGTCGCCAGCAGATTCACCATCTTCTGCAATCGCCCCGCAAGACTTCCCAGCAATGGATGGTGCGCATCAATGACCTGCGCTCCGCCCTCTGGCAGGCGGATCTGGAGGCCGTTCTCCCCGGCGGACCCGATGCCCTGGTCATTCCCAAAGTCGAATCGGCCGCCGAACTGGAGCGTCTTTCCGCCGCCATCGACCCCTCCCTGCCCCTCTGGCCCATGATCGAGTCCCCCAAAGGGGTTCTCCGCGCCCACGAAATCGCCGCTCATCCCGGAGTGAGCTGTCTGGTCATGGGCACCTCCGATCTGCGTCGCGACTTGCATCTGCCCTCGAACAAAAACCGCGACGGGCTGCGCCTGGCCCTGCAACAAACCATTCTGGCCGCCAGGGCGGAAGAGCGTCGCATTCTCGATGGCGTTTGGCTTTACCTCGACGATGCAGTAGGTTTTCTTCGGGAGTGTCAGGAAGGAGTGGAGCTGGGGTTCGATGGCAAAACCCTCATTCACCCTTCCCAGATCGAACCCGCCAATCAAACCTTCCGCCCCCCCGAAGAATTCCTTGAAAAGGCGAGGAGGATACTCTCATCATGGCGGAATGCTCGCGAAAACGGTGGAGAGATCTGCGTCGTCGACGGCCAGTTGGTCGAACGTCTGCATGCCATGGAGGCCGAACGTATGCTGCAACTGTGGACAAATCCCTGATTGAAACATGGGTTTGCCGTTTGATTTTCGCGACGCACCGTGTTACACCAGTCCCGATGGATAACCCTTCTGCCTCGCGAGGCACTGCTCGTGTCGGAAACCCGTTTCCTGCTTGCCAAACTGAAACACATCGGCCTCAAGACCAAGACAACTCTGCTGATTCTGGGCCTCTCCGGGGCCTTGATGGTGGTGTTGATCTCCGTCAGCCTCTTCTCCTTCCGCCAGTTTTCCATCGCCACCGCCCAGGAGCAGGTCCGTTCCCTGGCGGAGGTGGTACGGGTCAGTCTGACCGAATCCATGATCAACGGCGTCATTCAGAATCGGGAAAACTTTCTCATCCGCCTCGCGGAAGTGGAAGGCCTGCTGCAGGCACGGGTGGTGCGGGGTCCCGAGGTCATTCGCCAGTTCGGTCCGGGTCTGGATGCCGAACAGAAGATCGACGATGTCGAGCAGGAGGTGCTTTTTTCCGGAGAGGCCTCCTTCTCCCTTTCCAATGAGTTCGATGCGCCGGTGTTCCGGGGCACGGTTCCCTTCGTCGCCTCCAACCGGGGCACGCCCAATTGTCTGGCCTGCCATCAGGTGGCCAACCGCACGGTGTTGGGCGCCATCACCATCAAGCTTTCCCTGGCCCAGATTCAATCCAAGGCCTTGTTGACCATGCTGGCCATGACGGGGGTCGTGGCCTTTTTCGCCATCTTCTTCACCTGGCTCTTTCGCAGCCAGATCCACGCCGTGGTCACCACCGCCCAGGGGGTGCAGGGTGTTGTGGCCAGGGCGCGCGACGGGGACTTCTCCGGACGCATCGAATACAGCGGTCACGACGAGGTGGGGCAGATTGCCCAGGATCTCAACACCCTGATGGGGCATTTACAGAAGAGTCTCGGCACCATTTCCCAAGACGTTGCCAAGCTGATGCAATACAAGGTGGAGGGAAATACCAATCTGCTCTCCGTCACCACGGACATCGTCGATATTCTGGTCGAGGTTTCCCAGTTCAAACAATCCATCGAGGAGGATCACAACAAGCTGGAGGTTTACTCCCGCCTCTCCCGCATCCTCACCGATCAGTTCGGCATCAAGCGGTTCACCCTTTACGAAGTGGCCGCCTCCCACAACCATATGAAGGCCATGGTCGTGGACGGGCAGATGGATGCCCCCTGTGGCTGGTGCCAGCCGGAGATTCTCTTCCAGGCCGATTTGTGTCGGGCGCAGCGTACCGGGCACATGATCGATTCCACGGGACATCCGCATCTCTGCAACCAGTTCCGCAACCCGCTCGATCTCAATCTGGTGCATATTTGCATCCCCGTCATCCACTCCGGCGCGGTGGGCAACGTGGTGCAGCTTCTCATCGAGGCCTCTCATGCCAGTCTGATGCAACGCATGCTGCCCTTCGTTCAGGTCTATCTGAGGGAGTCCGCCTCGGTGGTCGAAGCCCGCCGTCTCATGGACACCCTGCGGGAATCGGCCTTGCGGGATCCCATGACCGGTCTGCACAACCGACGCTTCCTGGAGGAGTACGTCGATACCCTGGTGGCCAGCACCAAGCGCAACCGTTCGCAACTGACCATTCTGATGCTGGATATCGACCATTTCAAACAGGTCAACGACACCTTTGGCCACGAAGCGGGCGACATCGTTCTCAAAACCGTGTCCAAGGCCATTGCCGATCAGATTCGCTCTTCGGATCTGGTCATTCGTTACGGTGGTGAGGAGTTCATGGTCATTCTGCAGGAGACGGAGGGCTTCTTCGGACCGCGCATGGCTGAGAAGATCCGTCTGGCGGTGGAAAAACTGAAGATTCCCATCTCGGGAGGGGTATTGCGCAAGACCCTCTCCATCGGGCTGGCCCGTTTTCCCCAGAATGGCGAGAGCATCTGGGAAGTGGCCAAGCACGCCGACAGTGCCCTTTATCAGGCCAAGGAAGGGGGACGCAACCGGGTGATCGCCTATTCCAGGGGTGGCGGCGACGAGGGGGAAGAGGGCGAAGCCTGATTAAATCTTTTGACTTTCAATGTGTTGTCTTTTAAGTATCAAAAAAAGGAAATGTTCCGTCTTTTGACTTTTCGTATCTGTTCAGCACCCCTCTCCCAGGGGAAAGCCGCTTAAGGACAAAGTCAAAAGATAGAACATTTCCTTTTTTTGATACTTAAAAGATAACATATTAAAAGTCTAAAGAATTAAAATATCCCCCAACTTGGCTGAGGGAGTTTTGCAACTCCCTCGCCAAAATCTTCTTTTCCCCCTCACGCCTTGAGAACGTAGCGAATGGCCATGGGATCCTTGGGACCGGTTTTCTGACCCAGGCCGATGTGACCTTCCCCCACCAGACGCCGTTCGTCCCGATGTACGAAGATCTCCTCACCCTCTTCCGTCATCAGATAGGTACCGTTGGTACTCTGATCCACGACGAAGAAGCTGCCGCGCCGGTGTTCGATCTTGGCATGCACCCGCGAAGACATGGGGCTGGGCACACACAGATGATTGGTATTGGCCCTTCCCAGGGTGATGGAGGGTTTGTCCTCGGTGACATCGGTGCTTTGATTCTCGAAGGAGACGGTCAGTTTGGCCTGAGGGGCCGCCGGCGTAGCCGCCGTGCCGAAGCCGCCCATGATGGTCAGCTCCTCTTTTTCGCCCCAGGTCAATTCGAAGATCTCCACCGGTTTGGTCTTGCCCTTCACGGTGGTGGAGATGATGAAGCGGGTATTTTCCTGAAGATCGCCGGCCAGCATTTCCACCGTTTCTCCGGTGGTCATGATCTGGTCCCCTTTGGCCTGGGCCGCCATGCGCGCCGCCAGATTGACCGCGTCGCCGAAAACATCCACCTTGCGGCGTTCGATCTCCTGAATGACTTCGCCGAAGTGGAAACCCACCCGGATCTTCAGGGCGTAGCCCAGCTCGGTGCCCAGTTCCGACACCTGCTCCTGCATGTCGATGGCGCCGCGAGCGGCTTCGCTGGCATCGGGAAAAGTACACATCACCTCGTCGCCGATGGTCTTGATCACCCGCCCCCCGTAACGCTCCGTCGTCTCCGACAGCACCTCGATGCAACGCGAGGTGATCTCACGGGCCTTGGCATCCCCCAGCTTCTCGTAGATCTGGGTGGATCCGGCAATATCGGCAAACATGATTGCCAGTCGTGTCTGTTCTCTCATGGTCTCCTCCATCTTCCGGAAACATCCGGGATCGACTTCCCCGACACTTCCGAATCTGCCCCCCGATGGCTCCGATCCGCTCCCTGGGAGGGTTCAATCGGTCACATACCCCAAAATCGCGGTAATATTATCTTTACCCCCCTGTTTCTTGGCCTGGTCTATCAGGGTATCCAGAGCCTTTTCCAGTGCGTCCGCATGAACCGTGGCCATGAGTTCGGCCAGCTTTTCGTCCGGAACCATGCCGCTCAGTCCGTCGGAACACAACAGCAGCACATCCCCTTTTTCGATGGAGAAGAAGCGCACCTCCGGAGAGACATCCTCGACGGGCCCCATGGCCTGGAGCAGGATATTGCTGGCGGGGGGTTGACCGCGCCCTCCCATATCCTTCCAGTGTTGATACATGGAGTGGTCCAGGGTGACCTGGCGGAGTTTGCCTCTGCGGAACTGGTAAAGGCGGCTGTCTCCGACGTGGAAGACGACGGGTTCGGTCTTGCCTTCGGGCATCCAGAAGCCGACCACCGTGCTGCCCATGCCGCTGCCTTCCCGGTAACCGCTTTTCTGGTTCATGGCGTACAATTGGGAGTTGGCCAGGGTGACGGCATCCCGGATCACGGCCAGATTGGCGCTGGATTGCACCATCCTGCCCAGATCCCGGGTTTCGTTGACGATGGTGGGTTGGGGAGCGGTATCCTCGTCCTGATTCAATTCCTGGGCGTGTTGGTCCCGCAGGGAGACGGGATCCTTCAGAAAACCGGCGATGACCTCCACCACCTTGGCGCTGGCCACCTCACCGGCGTCGTGTCCACCCATGCCGTCGGCCACCACCAGGAGGCCGATTCCCGGATCCACCAGGAAGGTATCCTCGTTGAGGGTGCGTACCAGGCCGACATCGCTTTTAGCCATGACCTCGATGCGATTTCCGACCCGAAACGCTTTTCCGGAAGTGTCCTTGTGTGTCGCCATGCGACCTGCCCCATGACAGCGAATGAATTCGGCTTCAGCCCTTCGCCCAACCGACCATACCGACTCGACATTTTATACATTCAGAAGTGTCCGTTAGCACGGATTTTCGAAAGGGGACAAAAAACAGTTTCGTGAGCGTTCCCTCGCCGTGCGCCGTTGCCGGGAAGCCTTCTCCGTGACATCATCCGGGTCTGTTCTCGACGTTACAACCGGTGGGTTCGTCATGATCGATTTCTCCATGCCGCGTCGTCCCCGTCGTCTGCGCCGCAGCGGCGCCATTCGGGAGATGGTTCGCGAAAATCAGCTCCGCGCGGAAAACCTGATGCTGCCCCTGTTCATCGTTCCGGGCAGCAAGATACGTCGGGAGGTCTCCTCCATGCCCGGCGTCCATCAGCTCTCCATCGACCAGGCCGTCGAGGAGGCCGCCGAACTCCTGGAACTGGGGGTGCGCTCGGTCATTCTCTTCGGGATACCCGAAAGCAAGGATGCCGAGGGTAGCGACGCCTTTTCGGACGAGGGCATCATTCAGCGCGCCCTGCGGGCCTTTCGTCGCGAGCTGCCCGAACTCTATCTGGTGGCCGACGCCTGTTTCTGCGAATACACCGATCACGGCCATTGTGGCGTGCTGCATCAGGGCGAGGTGGACAACGACGCCACTCTGGCCAATCTGGCCCGGTCGGCGCTCTCCTACGCCGAAGCGGGGGTCGACATGGTGGCTCCCTCGGGCATGATGGACGGCATGGTGCAGGCCATTCGCAGCGGTCTGGACCGGGCGGGGCACTCCCAGGTGGCCATTCTCTCCTATGCCGCCAAATACGCTTCGGCCTATTACGGCCCCTTCCGGGACGCGGCGGAGAGTACTCCCCGTTTCGGAGATCGCCGAGCTTATCAGATGGATCCCGCCAATCGCCGGGAGGCGTTGCGGGAGGTGGCGCTGGATATCGAACAGGGCGCCGATCTGGTGATGGTCAAGCCGGGACTGCCCTATCTGGATATCGTTCGGGATGTTCGGGAACGCTTCGACTGCCCGGTGGCGGTTTACAACGTCTCCGGCGAATACGCCATGGTCAAGGCGGCGGCGGCCAACGGTTGGATCGACGAAAAACGGGTGGTTCTGGAAACCCTGACCTCTTTCCGCCGGGCGGGAGCCGATCTCATCCTCACCTATCATGCCCGTGACGCCGCCCGCTGGCTGAAACAACAGGATTGATTCCCATGTCTTCCGAACCCATTCGAGCCCTGGGACTGCTTTCCGGGGGACTCGACAGCATTCTGGCCTCGCGGCTGCTTCTGGAGCAGGGTCTTCAGGTGGAGGGGGTCAACTTTTCTACCGGATTCTGCATTCAGGCCCACACGGGCAGCCTGCGCAATCCGGAGGAGGGGGTGGCTCCGCCGCGCAACGACGCTTTGCACGCGGCGCGACTTCTGGGCATTCGCCTGCATCTGGTGGATATCGCCGAAGACTATGTGCGCATTGTCACCAACCCGCGCCACGGCTACGGCAAGAATCTCAATCCCTGTCTCGACTGCAAGATCTTCATGGTTCAAAAGGCCTGGGAGATGGCGCGGGAGATGGGTTTTCACTTCATCTTCACCGGAGAGGTGGTGGGCCAGCGTCCCATGAGTCAGCGCCGGGCCAATCTGCCTTTCATCCAGAAGCATTCCGGGGCGGGGGAGTGGTTGTTGCGACCACTGTGCGCCAAGCGGCTGTTGCCCACGGAACCGGAGTTGCGCGGCTGGGTGGATCGGGAACGGCTGGGGGCGTTGCACGGGCGCGGACGCTACGGCCAGTTCGAGATGGCGCGTCGTTTCGGCATCACCGATTTTCCGGCTCCGGCGGGCGGATGCTGTTTCCTGACCGACCCGGTCTATTCCCGCCGTCTGGGTGATCTGTGGCAGGGGCGTGGCGTCAGGGACTACTCCATGGAGGATATTTTGATTTTGAAAGCGGGGCGTCATTTGCGACCGGCCCCTCATTTCAAGGTCATCGTGGGGCGGGACGAGACGGAGAACGCTTTTCTGGAGGGTTTCCGCAACGGGCGATTCGCCCTGAACGCCACCGAGTTTCCGGGTCCGCTGGCGCTGGTGGAGGGTCAGCCCACGGAGGCGGATCTGGAGTTGGCCTGCCGTCTCACCGCCCGTTTCGGCAAGGGGAAGAACGAGGCTCGGGTCACTGTGGCCATACGGGGGAAAGAGGGGGAAACGGAGCGGAGCGTCACCCCGCTGCTTCCCGAGGAGATCCCGGAGGCGTGGTATATCTGAGCCTTTCAATATTTTATCTTTTAAAGTATCAAAAAAGAAAATGTTTTGACTTTTTTATTATAATTTTTATATAAACTTTTTTATAGTCAAGGGATAGAACATTTTCTTTTTTTGATACTTTAAAAACAAAATATTAAAAGTCAAAAGATGGATACCTTCGTCGATGCCCGCCGTCTGCTCTGCCCCTTGCCACTCATCCGGGCGGAAGCCGCCATGAAACCCCTGCCCCCAGGGGCCATCCTGGTCATCCAGGCCACGGACCGCGGCCTGCACCAGGACCTGCCCGCCTGGTGCGCCATGCACGGCCATACCCTCCTGGAAATCCGCAACGAAGGCCGGGAAATCCTGGCCAGAGTGCGAAAAGGCCCCCCTACCCCTTGACGCACACCACCTGCTTGAGGGTGTGAACCACCTCCACCAGATCATCCTGGTTGGCCATCACCTGATCGATATCCTTGTAAGCCCCCGGAATCTCATCCAGCACCCGGCGATCCTTGCGACACTCCACCCCCGCCGTCTGCCGCTCCAGATCCTCCGGGGTGAAACGGCGCGTGGCATCGCTCCGGCTCATGCGCCGTCCCGCGCCGTGAGAGCAGGAACAGAACGACTCGGTATTGCCCAAGCCCCGCACCACGAAAGAACGCGCCCCCATGGAGCCGGGAATCAGACCCAACTCTCCCACCCCCGCCCGAATGGCCCCCTTGCGGGTGATCCACACCGAACGGTCGAAATGAACCTCCCGGGCCAGATAGTTGTGGTGACAGTCGATACCCTCCCCCGCCGGGCGAATCTCCCGGCCCAGCGCCGCCGACACCGCATCCAGCACCCGCTCCAGCATGAAGCGACGATTGGCCTTGGCGAAACCCTGAGCCCAGTTCACCGCCGCCACATAGTCGGCGAAGGTCTCGCTGCCTTCCGTCAGCCAGGCCAGATCCCGATCCGGCAAACGGGCCAGATCCCGAGCCATGCCCCGTCGGGCCTGTTCGATGAAGTAGGTGCCGATGCGATTCCCGATGCCCCGTGAACCGGAGTGAAGCATGATCCACAGACGTTCAGCCTCGTCGTGGCAGATTTCGATGAAGTGGTTTCCGGTACCCAGGGTGCCCAGGTGGTTGAGGGTGTTGGTCTGGCGACCCAACAAGCCGGGATGGCGCGTCACCACCTCCGGAAGAGCCCTCTGCAAACCGTGATCCCGCCACCAGTTCGCCATGGCCGGCGGAGGCTCGCCCCAGGCACCGCGATCGTTGCGACCGCCGTTGTCGGTACGCCCGTGGGGAACCGCTTCCTCGATGCGTAAACGAATATCCCGCGCCGTATCCCCGAGTTGCGCCGTGGTCAAATCGAGGGGCAGCGCCGTCATGCCGCAGCCGATATCGACTCCCACCGCCGCCGGAACCACCGCGCCTTTGGTGGGAATCACCGCCCCCACCACCGCGCCGATGCCCACATGCACATCCGGCATCACCGCCACATGGTGAAACAGAAACGGCAGTGCGGCCACGTTGGCCAACTGCTTCCGGGCACCCTCCTCGATATCGTGGGTATAGATCTTCACCGGAACCCGGCCCTGACCCATCACCTCTTTGACCGGCATGGTCGTTCTCCTCGTCAAGGTTGGATCTTGCCAAGACATCGGGTTATCATGTCGTTTTGAACTGAAAAAATAAATGGAAACGTGCCGATGAGCCGCCCCGTTGCCTCCTTCGTCAGCCCACCGTTGCCCACCGCCGTCATCGGCGCCGGCTCCTGGGGCACCGCCCTGGCCTTCGTCCTGGCCCGCAAGCTGCCCGCCGTCACCCTCTGGTGCCGTGAAGAGGAGGTGGCCGCCGGCATCCGCAACAATCACCGCAATCCCCTCTTCGTTTCGGAGTTCCTTCTGCCCGAAAACCTGCACGCCACTACCGATCTGGCGGAGGTGGTAAAGAACCACGCTCTGCTGGTCCTGGTCACCCCCACACCCTTTTTGCGCCCCACCCTGCGCCGCATCAAACCGCACCTGCACGCCGAGTCCTGCTTCGTGGCCGCCAGCAAGGGCATCGAAACCGGCAGCGGGGCCCTGGTGCCGCAAATCTTCGCGGAAGAGCTGGGTTCCGCTTGGGAGGAACGGCTCTGTTTTCTCTCCGGCCCCTCCTTCGCCCGGGAGACCCTGGCCGAACAGCCCACCGCCGTGGCCATCGCCAGCCGCTCCCTGGCCTTCGCCCAACAGATTCAGGAGCTGTTTCGCCTGCCCTGGTTCCGCACCTATCGCACCAGCGACGTGGTGGGGGTGGAATTGGGCGGCGCGGTCAAAAACGTCATCGCCCTGGCCGCCGGCATCGCCGACGGACTGGAATGCGGACAAAATGCCCGGGCCGCCCTGATCACCCGAGGCCTGGCCGAAACCATGCGCCTGGGCATGCGCCTGGGAGGCCGACCCGAAACCTTCGCCGGTCTCTCCGGACTGGGAGACCTGGTCCTCACCGCCACCTCCACCCTCTCCCGCAACCATCAGGTCGGCTTGCGCCTCGGTCAGGGGCAGTCCCTCCAAGAGATCATGGCCGGTACCCGGGAGGTCGCCGAAGGCGTGCCCACCTGCCAAAGCCTCAACCAACTGGCGGAAGAGCTGGGCGTCGAGATGCCCATCACCCGGGCCGTCTACCACATTCTGTTCGAAAACCGCTCGCCCCGCTCGGTACTGGAGGAGCTCCTGGGACGCACCCCGGGGACCGAGTTCGAGGAGTCCTGAGATGAACCTGATCTACCGCCTCCTCACCCTGCTGGTTCTGGTCGCCGGTATCGCCCTCTTCTGGCGGGTCGACCACCTCTCCACCCAGGATGGCCCGGTTCATCTCTACATGGCCACCCTCGACCGGGATATCGACAGCCCCGATTTCGACAAGGCCCGCTACTACCTGCAACGGGAAAACAAACCCACCCCCAATCAGCTCACCCACTTCATCCTGAAAAACCTCCTGCGCTTCCTCTCCATGGATCAGGCCGAAAAGATCCTGGTCAGCGGCATGGTCCTCCTGCTGCTCACCGGCACGGCCTTCGCCCTGGCCCCCCTTGGCGGCAATCCCCTGCTCTTCGTCAGCCTTGCCGTGCCCCTGGCCCACTCCTATACCCTGCATCTGGGGCTTTACAATTACTATTTTTCATTGGGCCTCTTTCTCTTCGGCGCCGGGTTGTGGATCCGCTGGGCCATGGAGCGTCACATAAAATGGCTGCTGCGCTTCTGCCTGCTCTTCGCCTTCTCCATCCTGACGCATCCCTTCGCCACCGGTAGCCTGGCCCTCTTTGCCGGGGTGGCAACCTTGTCCGGCGTGTTGCGTCCGGCAGGTGACGGGGAAGAAGCCATCTCCCTGAGAGAACTGGCCCTGTTCGCCCTGTTCCTCGTTCCCGGCGCCATGCTCATGTTGGCCTTCGTCCTCTCCGACACCGGTATTCGTGCGCCCCATACCGTCTATCAGTGGCACATCCCCTGGATCGAGCGGCTGCACCAGTTCTTCACCCTCGGCTTCAACCAGACCTATACCGCGGAAAACATGTTGATCAGCGCCGTCAATCTGGCGGCCCTCCTGGCGCTGATCATCGTGGCCCTGGTGGGATTGCGACGTCACGGTCCGGTTCACACCCTGGTTTCCCGATCCCTGCTCGCCGCCTTTCTGGCCTTTCTGCTGCTCTATTTCATGGCGCCTTTTCGCTTCAAGGACGATATCTTCATCACCGACCGCCTGTTGCCTTTCGTCTATCTCAGCCTGCTGCTGTGGCTGGGCAGCCTGCCCCTGAACCGCTTCGCCAATCTGGCCCTGACGCTGTTGTCCCTCGGCGCGGCGCTGGTCACCCTGAACATGCGGGACGGGGAGTACCGGAACTTCGACCGGGTGATCGCCCACTACCTGCAGCCTTTCGAACATATGGAACCCAATCATACGGTGCTGGCGCTGAACATCAGCCTGGCCGAATCGGCCCAAAAGGTGGAAACCGTCGGGCGTCCCTGGCATCCCTCCTCCTTTTTTCCAACGCCCGTGCAACATCAATCCGCCCGTGGGGCAGCCACCCGCAAGTTGATCGACCTCTCCACCTTCCAGTTGGGCACCAATCTCTTCTGGATCGCCTATCGGGACGCCGTCAATCCCTATCGGAGTTTCTCCAAGATTGAGTTCTACCTCACCCAAAGCGAACTGAACGATTTTCGCAATAGGGGGGGCGAAGTCGATTACCTTCTGATTTGGGGCAGTACGGAGTCGATGCTGGTCAACTTCGCCCAGGGAGAAGCTCTCCTGACTCTGCTGGGCAAAGACTACGACCTGATCAAGGCCTACGACGACGAGTACCCCATGCGGCTCTACCGACGCCGCAAGGCCTGACGCGCCGGCAACCCCGATTCCCCTGCGGAGAACCCCCATGTCGCAAGAGATCCCCTCCCCACCCTCCTCAAACGGGCGTCGACCGCTTCTGCTGCAACTGCTTTTGCCAGGACTGATCCTGGCGCAAGCGGCCATCGTCATGGCCCTCTCCATCCAATACGATTCCATTTACAATCTGGATATTTTCTATCATCAGTTCATTCGACACGAACTTCCCGGCGGCTTTCTGGCCGCGCTGCTGCTGCTGATCGGCATCTTTTTCGGACACCGGCTGGCCCCGAACCGGGTGGATCACTTGCTGCGCTTTCTGGGCAGCCACCCCGCCGTGGCTCCGATCACCCTGGTTTCGCTGTGTCTGGGCAGCTATTTCGTCTATCACAACCATCCCCTGGCCATGGACGAGATCGTGCCCCTGTTCCAGGCCAAAATTTTCGCCGAAGGTCGCCTGACGGGGCTCTTCCCCCCTGAAATGGTCGACTGGCTGGTGATCAAGGGTTTCAACAACTATTTTCTGAAGGCCTCGCCGATCACCGGGGAGGTGGTCTCCATCTACTGGCCGGGCCTGGCGCTGCTGCTCACTCCGTTCGTCAAGCTCGGCCTGCCCTGGCTGCTGAATCCCCTGCTCGGCACGGGCACCCTGCTGCTGATCCGTCATCTGGCCAACAAGCTCATTCCGCATCCGGCAGCCGCCGGTTGGGCGGTCCTCTTCACCCTGGCCTCTCCGGTCTTCGGGGTCTACGCCATCTCTTACTACTCCATGGCGGCCCACCTTTTCCTCAACCTGCTGTACATGGCCCTGCTGCTGCAGGGAACGCGGAAACACGCCTTTCTGGCGGGCCTCGCCGGCTCTTTGGCCCTGGTGCTGCACCAACCCGTGCCGCACCTGCTCTTCTGCCTGCCCTGGATCGTCTGGCTGGCGTGGCGGCGGGAACGATGGGCTCTGCTCCTCGCCCTGATCGGAGGCTATCTGCCGTTGTCCCTGGTGGTCGGCTACGGCTGGTACTGGCTGCGGGGAACCATTCCCATGCCCCCTCCGCCCGGTCCTCTCCGGCTGCCTTCCACAACGGAGGAACTCTCTCTCGCCGACCTCCTGATCCGTCAGCCGCTGGCGATTGTGGCCCACACCTTCAGCCTGCCGAACGCCATATCGCTGCGTTTTCGTTTCATGGAGCTGCTGAAACTGTTCACCTGGGCCCTTCCGGGACTGCCGATTCTGGCGCTCCTGGCCATCCGCTTCATTCCCAAAGGTTCCCCCCTGCGGCTGTTGACAGCCTCCGCCCTGGTGACCTTCGCCCTGTTCTTTTTCATTCCCTTCAGCCAGGGACATGGTTGGGGAAACCGTTATTTCCACTCCGTCTGGGCCATTCTGCCCCTGCTGGGGGCTTTGTTTCTGGTGGAAGCCGAAAAACGCAACCCCCTTTGGAAACCGTGCCTGGCTCTGCTCGGCCTGCTGAGCCTGCTGCTGGGCAACGGGCTGCGCGCTTACGAGGTGGATCAGTTCCTCAGCGAACACCTGGCCCAGAGACCGCCGGTGCTGTCACGCGATGGCGAACGGCAGATCACCTTTCTGGGCCTGCAAGGCGGTTATTACATGCAGGACCTGCTGATCAACGATCCGTTCCTGCGCGACCCGGTCATCTACCTGCCCAACCGGGGCGCCACCGCCAACCAGGCCTTGCTGGCCCGTCAGTTCCCCAATATGGTCTTCGCCGGACGATACGGCCTCAGCACGGTCTATCTGGACCGCAACGCCGCCCTGTTCCGGGAAACGTCCGCCAAACCATGAGCCGGACTCCCGGAAACAGCCGGCGGGAAACGTGAATACGCTTTCGTCAAGGCGCGGCAACGGCTATCATGGGAGGATATTTTCAGGATTCGTCCAATCGGACCCATTGAATACACCTAGGGGGAATCGGCTTTGAATTCCGCTGTCGAAGTTTCCGCCATCCTGCCCTGCTTGAACGAAGAGAGGACCTTGCCCCTCTGCATCGAGAAAATCTGGCGCTCCTTTCGGGAGCTGGGCATTGCCGGGGAGATCGTGGTGGGCGACAACGGCTCCACCGACCGCTCCGTGGAAATCGCCGAAAGCATGGGCGCCCGGGTCGTACATCAACCGGTTCCAGGCTACGGGGCCGCCCTGCAAGCCGCCATCGGCGGGGCCAAAGGCCGTTTCATCATTATGGCCGATGCCGACGACTCCTATGACTGGAGCAACCTGAAGCCTTTCATCGACAAGTGGCGCGAGGGTTGCGAATTTGTCATGGGCAACCGCTTCAAGGGCACCATCCACCCCAACGCCATGCCCTTTCTGCACAAATACGTGGGCAACCCGGTTCTTTCCCGCATTTCGGCCCTTTTTTACAACATTCCCGTCTACGATTTTCACTGTGGCATGCGCGGTTTCACCCGCGAGGCCATCGATCGCATGAAACCCACCACCGAGGGAATGGAATTCGCCACGGAGATGGTCATTCGCGCGGCCCGGGAAAAGGTGCGCATGGGAGAAGTGCCCATCGACCTCTTTCCGGACAAGCGTAACCGCAAACCGCATCTGCGCACCTTTCGGGATGGCTGGCGTCATTTGAGCTTCATCATGACCTACGCTCCCAATTATCTCTACCTGGTGCCGGGATTTTTTCTCTTCCTTTGTGGTCTTATATTCCAGGCGCTGCTGATCGAGGGCCCGAGCCACCTCTTCGGGATGTTCATGGGGCCCCATTTTCTGGCCATGGGTCTGCTCTTCACCCTGGCGGGGTTCAATATTCTCAATCTCGGGTTGATCGCCAAAGCGGTGCTGGTCAGTCAGTCTCCCCATCTGGAAGACCGGCTCATCTCCTGGCTGCGCACTCATTTTTCGGTTGATCGGGGCTTGTTGCTGGGGCTGGTCATGATGCTCACCGGTTTTGGCATCGACCTGAACCTGCTGGTTCGCTGGCTGGAGGTGGATGCACCCATGGGTGATTCGGTGCATCTCTCCTTTGTGGCGACGGGCCTGGTGGTATTGGGACTGAACGTGTTGTTCGGATCCTTTCTGCTGGGCATGGTCATCAAGAAACGCCGGTAATCAAAACAACGGATTCTTTTCAATCTGTTATCTTTTTAGTATCAAAAAAAGGAAATGTTCTGTCCTTTGACTTTTTAATTATAAACCAGAGGATGGACTATTTTTCGAAGAACTGATTGCAAAACGACGAAGCAATCATATGGAACGATCTAAGTGAAGAATAAACAACACGTCAAAAGATAGAACATTTTCTTTTTTTGATACTTAAAAGATAATACATTAAAAGGCCTGGCACGCATTGGCGAAGGATTCGATGGACACAAACAAAGTTTTGGTAATCAACGAGCCGTTCGTGGAGAATTTCAACCGCGCTCAACGCTGGGCCGCCCGCACCCGTGGCCGGGTGCTGCGCGCTCCCGACTGGTTGGCCTACACCACCGCCATTCTCGAAAAAGCCGGGGTGGATGTCGAATTGTACGACTTTCCGGCCAAATTCTGGGGCAAGGAGAAGCTGCGCGAACTCGTCCGCCAGAAACAACCCCGCGTCGTGGTTCTCGACACCACCACCCCCTCGATCTATTCCGACATCGACTGCGCCAGAATCGTCAAGGAGGAGAGCCCCCGCGCCACGGTACTCTTCGTGGGCCCCCACGGCTCCAGTCGTCCCGAGGAGACGCTGCGCAACGCCGCCGGCGCAGTGGATGCCATTGCCGTCGGAGAGTACGAATACACCGTGCGGGATTATGTGGCCCATGAACTGGACGGCGAAAATCGCGATCTGTCGACCATTCCGGGACTGGCCTATCTGGATGGAGAAGGCCTCTTCCAGCGCAACGCACCCCGCCCCATCATCGAAAATCTGGACGAGTTGCCTTTCCCGGCCTGGAACCACCTCGATCTGAACGACTACTTCGACGGCGGCAAACTCCACCCCTATGTGACCGTCATCGGGGGGCGGGGATGTCCTTATACCTGCAAGTTCTGCCTCTGGCCCCAGGTCATGCACGGCCACAAATATCGCTTCCGCTCCCCGGAAAGCATCGTGGCCGAGATGGAATGGGTGCTGAAAAACTGGCCGGAGGTCAAAAACGGGGAGTTCTTCTTCGAAGACGACACCTTCACGGTGAACCGGCAACGAGCCCACAAGCTGTGTGATCTGATCATCGCCCGCAAACTGAACTGCACCTTTTCGGTCAACTCCCGCGCCGACGTCACCGACGCGGCGCTGTTGCGCCACATGCGGGAGGCGGGTTGCCGCCTGGTGCTGGTCGGTTTCGAGTCGGGCTCCCAGGTCATGCTCGACAGCATGAACAAACAGATCGCCGTACCCAAAATGGAACAGTTCATCCGCATCGCCAAAGAGGTTGGCCTGCAGGTCCATGGCTGTTTCGTGCTCGGCATGCCGGGCGAAACCGAAGCCACCATGCAGGAGACCATCGACTTCGCCCTGCGCAATCCTCTGGATACGGTCCAGTTCAGCAGCGCCGTGCCTTATCCGGGAACGGAATATTTCGACATCCTGGAGAAAAACAACCTGCTGCGCGCCAAACGGTGGGACCAGTGGCTGCAGGAGGACGGCGAACAATCAGCGGTGGTGGAATACCCCGGACTGTCCAAAAGCAAGGTCGAGGAGTATGTCGACAAGGGGCTGAAACAATTCTATTTCCGCCCCTCCTACATGTGGCGCTTCCTGATGGCCACGCGCTCCAAAACAGACCTCTACCGCAAGCTGCGGGGTTTTCGCAATTTCGTCCATTATCTGGTCACCAAAAAGTGATGGTAACCGTTCAGAACCCCGCACCGGGCATCATGACCGTATCAACGGCAAAAGGGAAAGTCCCAGGGCGCTGCCCTGGACCCGTCGGGGGGGATAATCCCTTCCGAACCCCCGTCTTCCTGAACCGATGCGCAAGATGAGCTTCCCCCTCGCCACCCCTCCACCGATGGTTTCGGTCATCGTCTGTGTCTACAATGATGCCGACCGTATCGCCCCCTGCATCCAGTCCCTGCTGGACCAGGATTATCCCCCGGAATCCCTGGAAGTCGTGGTAGTGGATGACGGCTCCACGGATCAAACGGCGGCAGTCGTGCGACAATTTCCGGCGGTTCGTCTGTGTCAACAGGAGAATCGCGGACCCTCCACGGCTCGCAACCTCGGCATCCTTCAGGCCCGAGGGGAGATCTGCGCCTTTACCGATTCCGATTGCGAGGCCGACCCCGGCTGGGTCCGCTCCCTGGTGCAACACCATATGGCCAAGGCCGGGGAACGATTCGGCGGCGTCGGCGGCAGTCAATTCGGCCATCCCGGGGATCCGCCCTTCGCCCGCAAGGTGGACCGCTATCTCCGTGCCGTGGGCCTGGTGGGAGACTATGTCAAACCCCATGCCGCAGCCTGCCCGGTGTTGCACAATGCCTCCTGCAACGCCTCCTATCCCCGCCGCCTGTTGCTGGAGGTGGGAGGATTCCGACCAGGGCTCTTTCCGGGAGAGGATGTGGAACTCGACAAGCGACTGGAAAATCTGGGCTACCGCCTCTGGTTCGAACCGCAGGCCAGGGTGTTTCACCACCGGGTGAATACCCCCGCCCGCTGGATCAACATGTTGCGCAGCTACGGACGCTCCCAGGCGGAAGTGGTGCGCCTTCATGGCTTCTTCCGGCTGATCCACTTTGTGCCGCCAGTTGGCGTTCTATCGTTATTTATGGTACTGGGCGTTTCCTGGCAATACCATCTCTGGATCCATGCGGCCCTCCTGGCTCTGGCCGGAACGGGCCTGGTCATCGGCTGGCTGAAGCATCGTTCCGGCCTGGGCCTGCTGGATACCACGGTCTTCTTTTCGACCACGCTCCGGTATTATTTTCCCCCGTTCTTCAAGGCCCTGTTGGGTATTTCCTCCTCTCCGATCCGGTTTGATCAACCGCGTCTGCAACCGTTGATCGATCCGCCTGGTCGGAACGAACCACCCTCCGGAACCATTTGACCTTCCCGACAACCCTTTCAGAGACGGCTACCATGGACGAGGAACCGCTCACCCGAAGGATCGACTCTTCCGGCATGGTCTGGTCCTGGGCGGCGGAAGCCTTGCGTATTTTGGTGAATATCGTCGTGGGTATGCTTCTGGTGCGCTATCTCTCCCCCACGGACTACGGTATCTATAACTACTCCTTGAGCCTCGTGCTGCTCTTTCTACAATTTTCCGTCCTCGGCATGGGAATGCCCCTGTGTCGCCGTGCGGTATTTTCTCCGGCCAACATTCTGCTGGGGACGGGATTTGTCTTGCAGGGGGTGGCAGCCCTCTTTTCCGAAGCCGTTTTGTGTCTGTTTGTTTTCCTGTTTATTGAGGACGACACCCTCCGGATCATCATTTTGATCATGTCGCTCAGTATTCTGACCACGCCATTTTTGTTGATCGGGGACTATTTCACCGCCATCAATAAAATGAAGTACAATGCCTTTGCCAAGCATGCCTCAACCGGCGCGACCAACGCCGCCAAGCTGCTGTTGATCCTTCTGGGGGCCCCGCTGGCGGCCTTCTCGGGAGTCCTGGTCATCGACCTGGGGGTCTGGGCGACCGGATTGGTGATCGCCTATCGCCGCTACGGCTCCGCCGGTTCAGCCTGGCAGTTCAACGGAAATACGGCCCGCGACCTGCTGCGGGAATCCTGGCCCCTGTGGCTCTCCTCCTTTTTTTTCGTCCTCAGTTCCCGCCTGGATCAGATTCTCATCCGTCACTTCCTCGATGACCGGGCCGTGGGCCTCTATTCGGCAGCCATCATGGTTTCCGAAGCCTGGTATTTCCTGCCCGCCATCCTGGCAACGGCTTTTCTGGCCAAATTGAGCGAAATGGAGAGCAAACAGCCTGCGGCCTTTGCGAGCCACCTTCAGGAGCTTTACGTGGCCTTGGCCCTGACCGGCATCACCATCGCCCTGCCAACCTCCCTGCTCGCTCCCACCGTCATTCCACTGCTCTTTGGCCCCGACTACGCCTCTTCTGCAGTGGTATTGTCCATCCACATCTGGGCCGGACTCTTTTATGCCGTCGGACAAGCCACCTATCTCTGGACCATTACCAAACAAAAGCAGAACTATTATCTGATATTTGTCCTGTTGAGAGCCGTAACCAGCCTCGCCTTGAACATGGTTCTGATCCCCCGCCACGGTTTGCAGGGGGCCGCATTCGCCACCCTGATCGCCCAGGCCATGGGTACCTTTCTCTTTCCCCTGTTCTTTCCGTCAACACGGCCGCTGGTGGCCATGAGCCTGCGGGCCTTCAATCCGTTGCATCATGTTCGGCTCTTGCGCCAGGTGATTCTTCTGACCTACAGTCACCTGCGTGCGACATCCCCGACAGCGCCACAAGGTGGTGTGGATAATAATCCTTCCGGAAAGCACCGATGACCCAGACTTCCACGGACAACGCCCTCGATGACGCCTCTCACGAACCCTCCGACGAGTCTCCCATCCTGGTCATCCACGATATCTTCGACTTCAAGGGAGGCGGAGAACGCACGGCCCTCACCCTGGCTTACGGACTGGAAACCGATCTGTTCAGCGGAACCTTGAACCGGAACAGCTTCGACATATCCCTTCCGGGAGGCTGCTCCTTCCGCACCCTGGATTGCCGCTTGCCCACATCCTTGTTCAAAACACTCATGCTCATTCTGTATTTTCGCTACAGAACCCGTTTCATCAATACATATCAGAGAATTATCTTCAGCGGCTGGGTTTGTCTCTTCGCCATCCACAATCACCGCAACGGGCCGAATATTTGGTACTGTTATACCCCGCCACGCGATTTTTACGATCAATATCAACAAACCTACCGGAATGCTTCCTGGGGGAAAAGAATCCTCATGCACCTGGTCCTTCCCGGATTGCGCAAGCGTTTCGAGCAGGCGGTGAAACAGGTCGATTTGATCATCGCCATTTCCGAAACCATCCAAGACAGGGTGAAACACTCTTTCGAAAAACCCTCGGTGGTGGTTTATCCACCTTGCGATGTCGATCTTTTCCACTGGATCGAGCAGGAAGAGTTCTATCTCTCCACGGCCCGGCTGGTTCCGTTGAAGCGGGTTGATCGCATTGTGCAGGCCTTTCTGGGCATGCCGCACAAACGACTGGTCGTGGTCTCGACCGGATCGGAATGGGACAGCCTGAAGCAACGGGCAGCCGGTGCGGCAAATATCCAGTTTACCGGCTCCGTATCCGACGAGACCCTGCGTGATCTGATGGGAAAATGCCTCGCTTCCATCTATATTCCGCAGAATGAGGACTTCGGCATCTCCCCGGTCGAATCCATGGCCGCCGGAAAACCCGTCATCGGCGTTGCCGAGGGAGGCTTGCGGGAAACCGTGTTGGATGGGGAAACCGGAATCTTGTTGCCACCCGACCCCTCTGCCGAGGCGATCAGGGAAGCTGTCATCCGCATGACTCCCGAAACAGCCCTCTCCATGCGCGAAGCCTGTGAAAAACGGGCCAAACGCTTTTCGCGGGAGCGTTTTATTACGGAAATGAAAGCCATTGTTGACAAATATCGTTAGCCGGACACCAATTCGTCAATCGGATATCGTGTGAACCAATCCCCCTCTTCCCCATCGGCAGCAAGCCACCGCATCCTGATCGTCGATTTCAACGCCATCGGCGATCTGGTTGCGGCCACGCCGGCCTTCGGACTGGCGCGCAAGCTCTTTCCCGACTCCGAAATCACCCTGCTGACCACCACCTCGTCAGCCCCCATCGTGGCCCACAATCCCGACCTCGACCTTCTGTTGACCGTGCCCCCA
>JADGAQ010000020.1 GCA_015231925.1 Magnetococcales bacterium | reverse complement strand
GGGCGCTGCCCTGGACCCGTCGGGGGGGATAATCCCCCCCGAACCCCCGTATATTTAAATAGTTACATTGACCGAATGGTATCGGACGGAGTGTGTCACCTCAAACGGCTATCAACCCCGAAACATCCACCCGATCAATCTGATCGGGCTCCAGGTACTCCTCGGCGTAGTCCAGATAGACTCCGCTCTCCAGAAAGAGGCGGAAGACCTCCGCATCCAGGTGTTGGTCCCGGACCATGCCGGCCATGATGCGCAGAGCCTCGCTCAAGGTTTTGCTTTTTTTGTAGGGCCGGTCCGAGGCCGTCAGGGCTTCGAAGACATCCGCCAGGGCCAGAATCCGCGCCGGAATCGACATCTGCTCCCGCTTCAAACCGCGCGGATAACCGGTCCCCAGCATGGTTTCGTGATGCGCCCCCGCCACCTCCGGCACACTCTTCAGATGGGCCGGGAAAGGCAGCTCCTTGAGCATCAGTATGGTCTGGACGATGTGGTCCTGAATGATGAAACGCTCTTCCGCCGTCAGGGTGCCCCGGCGCACGGAAAGGTTGTACAACTCCCCGAGATGCATGCGATCCTTCGGCACCGGTACACAGAAACCATGCGGATTGTCGCCGAAAGGTCGGGCCAGTTCCTCGGCGCTGCGGGCCACCCGATGCTCCGACTTGTCGGCCAGTAGTTGTTCCACCACGGGCAGCGGCGCAGAAACAATCCCCGCCAGGCGGTTCAACTCCATGTGGGATAGCCCCAGACGATCGTCGAAATGGCGGGTCCAGGTCACCGCCGCCAGATCCCGCAAACGCTGCAACTTGTCTTCCGCCATGAATTCGTTGCCGACATTGCATTCCGCCAGAAAGGCGAAATCCTCTTGCAGTCCCTGCAACGACCTCCTCAGGAAATCCCCCAGGTCCGCCACCGACTCCCGTCCCGCCAGCACCTCCTGCAGAAAACGGATGTGGGCGTCGCGGTACAACACCTCGAAGCGGGTGCGTATCTCATGGATGCGGTTGTAGATGGTCTCCAGTTTGGTGGCCTTGTCCACCACATGCTCCGGGGTGGTCACCTTGCCGCAATCGTGCAGCCAGGAGGCGATCTGAAAGGCTTCCGCCTCCTCTTCGTCCAGGGAAAATCCGGCGAATTCGGCCCGGTCGGACTCGACCGCCGCCTGAGCCATCAACCCCGCCAGAATCGGAACCCGTTCGCAGTGACCACGGGTATAGGGCGATTTGGCGTCGATAGCGCCCGCAACCATGTGAACGATGGCCTGGAACAACTCCCGCTGGGTGACCAGCAACTGCTGGTTCTCCATGGCCACCGCCGCCTGGGAGGCCAGCGCCCGGGCGAAGTTGCAGTCCTCCTCGTTAAAGGTGACGCCTTCCGCCCCGCCCCCGGCGTTGAGTACCTGCAATACCCCCATCACCCGGCCACGGGTGGTCAACAGCGGCAGTGCAATCATCGAACGGGTGAAAAACCCGGTGCGCATATCGAATTCCAAGGTGCCGGAAAGATCGAACCGCTCGTCACGACGCACGTCGTCGATAACCACCGTCTCGCCGGTCAGGGCCACATGGGTCGAAACGAAGTGGTGGTTGGGCTCCCCGTTCTCCAAATACATGGAGAGCGACTGAAAAGGCAGTTCGTCTTCCATGGAACGCAGGGCGAAGACCAGCCGGTCATCCTCCGTGCGCAGAAACAGCGTGCTGGCCTGGGCTCCCAGCAGCATTTTCCCCCCATCGATGATGGTGGACAGCAGCGACTTGTCGTCATGGGAGGAAGAGAGGGCGATGCCGATTTCCAGCAGCTTTTCCAGTTTGGCGCGGGCCACTTCCAGGGTGTGGGTGCGTTCGCGCACCGTCTCCTTCATCATGCCGAAAGCGCGGATCATCACATCCACTTCGGCGATAAAGGAGCCTTTCGGCAGTTCACCCGAAAAATCGAAATTGCGGATAAGTCCCGCGTCTTTGGCCAGAGCCACCAGATTGCGTCCCACCCGGCGGGATAACAGCAGAATCAGGGGAACCGCCCCGAGCAGCAGCAACAGCGAGGCCTGCAGAATCTTGTCGCGCATGCGCTCCACATGCTGGGTGAAATCGGAAAGCGGGGCCATGGAGATGACCGTCAACTGCCGTACCCCTCCCTGCTCGCCGGGGATGACCACCAGAAGGTACTCCTCCCCGTCGGGGGCGACGACACTGGCCACCCGATCCGCATCCTTTTCCCGCTGCATGCGGATGATCTCATCCTCGAAGCCCAGCAGTACGCGCCCCATCTGCTTCAGGGAAGTCAACGGGGCGGGCGACACCAGAAAAGGCGTGCCGTGGCCTGCCAGAAAACGCTGCTGGGAATCCACGACCAGGAGTGCCCCGCTCGCGGAGATCTCCTCCATATCCAACAAGCGTCCGATTTGTCGCAAGCTCAAATCGAGCCCGACCACCCCGACCTTTCCGGGCAGGGGCATCATGGCGGTAATGCCCGGCTCCTTGGAGGATTGGAACAGGTAGACCTCCGTAAAAGCACGCTCTTCCAATGCCTGGCGATACCAGGTGCGCAGACGGGGATCGTAAGCCGGTTTTTCTTCGATACGGGAACCGAGGAACTCCCGATCCTTGCTCAGGAAACGCCAGTAGGCCTTGCGAGATTCGCCCTCTCCGTCGATGCATCGCACCGCCCAATAGGTCTCCTTGGGGGTTTGCAGCGCCTCCGTCACCACGGGATCCCGACGCACGGCGATAACCTGAAGAAAGTCGCCGTTGGAGTGCCCGATATAGGCGGAATAGAGGTTGGGGTTTTCGTCCAGGGCGGAATGGAGCAGGGGCAGAGCGGGATGGGAAAGGGCATCATCCTGGGGAGGGAGGGCGACATCCGGCGACATGGAGAGCAGCCGGCTTTCCATCAACACCCCGTCGAAGAGGCGTTCCAGCCGACCGGCCACGTTGCGGGTGATGGATTGGGCCAGGGGCTGGGCCAATCGGGCGGCAGCCACCTGACTCTCCCGATGCAGGATCAGGGTGGTGCCCAGATTGAGGACAAGCACCATCAGCACCACCAGGAGAGTCATTCCGGGGACAAAACGTACACGAAAATCGCGAAATTGCACCGACATCGCTGTCGTCCCCGAGAAATTGATGACCTACCAGGCTTTGTGCCGCAACAGAATACCATCCATTCCGGTCTGTTCCTGCACCCGTGAGCGGGCGGCGGATGCGCCGTCCCGACCCGGAAAGGGCCCCACCCTCACACGAATATAGCGTTTACCCGATACAGTGGCCGTTTCCTGAAAAACCGGCAAGGGTTTTCCATCGACCGTAACCTTGGAAAGCTGTTTGATGACCAGATCGACCTTGTCCGATTCCAAGTAGGCGCCCACCTGCACCGCATAGGGCTCTGCGGACGGAACGGGCAGCGGTTCCGGAATGGTCTTGGCGGGCGGCGTGATGCCGGGTGGGGTTTTGGGCAGGGCGGCCAGTCGGGTTTTGTCCGGCTCCTTGCCCCGCAGACGTTGCAGCTCCGCTTCGGCCTGACGCAACTTCTCCTCCAGCGCCGCCATGGTTCCCAGGGCCGTCGCCGCCTCCTTCAAGCGGTTTTCCGTCTCCGGACCGCGCTTCTGCCCGGCCTCCAGACGGGCAACCTGGGCTTCCAAGTCGGCAGCCCGACGTTTTTCCCGAGCGATTTCCAGGGTCAGCTCCTGGTAACGTTCGTCACTGATGCGGCCATCGGCGGGTGCGGAAAACTCCCGCCGTTCCGCCGCCAGATCCGACAGCACACCGATGGCCGAAGTGGCCAGCGAGGCATACTGTTTCACTACCTGGGCCATGCCCTCCCGAGCCCCGTCGTTGGCCGGGTCGAGACGCAGCACCTTAACGAACTTCTCCCGCGCCTGACGTCCCGAATCGCTGGAGAGTTCCAACGCCGCCAGATCGCGCTGCGCCGACTCCAACAACCGACGCACCTGGGCCGTCCCCTGCTCCTCGGCCACTCCGGGAACGAAGACCTTCCAAAGCAGGACACCGACGGCGGCAAGGCCCGCCGCTCCGGAGACCAACCAGGTCAGCTCGGGTCGATGGGTCTTGTGGGAGCGGGAAAGGCGTTTTCTCTCCCGAGGGGTTGCCACCGCCGCGGCCCGCACGGCATGGGGCGGGGTCTCCACCAACGGGGTCGGCGGGGAGGACTCCTCCACGGGTGGCGATGACAGGGGCTCGACCGCTTCCGCAGGGGCAGCCTCGGGGAGGGGAATGGACCCGGCAGGCCCATAGACAAGCTCCGGCGTTTCGGCTGCGACAGGCTTCACCTCCTGGCGAAGCTGGACCTTTTCCCGCCTCTCCCCCCTCTCGGTGGCCAGAGTGGCCCAGGCCCCCGCAGTGGGGCGTCGCAATGGGTCCGCATCCAGACTGCGCTGCAAAAAGCGTCGCAGCCCCTCCTCCAGTTCCGCCGGAAGGGAGACCGCAGGCAGCGCCTCGCCGGCGGCAGTTGCCGCCAACTGGCCCTCGGTAAAGGGAACCTGCCCCGTTACCAGCTCGTAAAAGATCACTCCCAGGGAAAAGATGTCGGAAGAGGGTGTCGGCGGCGCAGGCAGAAAGCGGAAGCCGCCGATGCGCGGAGCCAGTTGGGCGGGGGAAGCGTTGTTGGCGAAGGGGGTGCGCAGCAGAAAGCGTTCGGGGGCCAGATAGACCGCCAGACTGGCGCTCTGGCTCGCGGAGAGTCCCGAGGCGGAGAACCGGGCCACCAGGGAAAGGGTTTCGTAAGCCAGTCCGAAGCCCTCCAGCCGAACCTCCCCCCCCTCCTCGACCAGAATGGTATCCGGACGCAACAAGCCGTGGGGAAAGGGCGACGGCAAGCCGTGAGGCTGCACCAACCGTTTGGCCACCGCGCCGCAGAGCTGCCAGGCCAGGACCACCGGCGCCACCCCCCCGTCGAATTTCTTGCGCCAGGTGGTCAGGTCGATGCCGGGTCGATAGAAACCGGCCAGAAGATGCGATTGGGACTGGGGATCGAAGAGATGTTTCTCCGGCAGCCCCACACCGGGAAGCGCCAGAGCCCGCAGGCGGTGGAAGAGACGCTTGTACTCCCCGAAGGCTTGAAGATCACGGGCGATCTCGCCGGGAATGGTCTGCAGGACCACACTTTCACGGGATCCCTCTTCAGAGGCTTTATAGATGGTGGAAAAGGGATCCTGCCGCAGCACCCCCTGAAGGCGGTAGCGCCCTCCCACCAGCGATGCACCGATGTTCATGGACGGATCCCAATGAGGGCAGGCGGGTCACTTCGTCCGTGCCAACCCGCTCCCACCGCTGCGAGGGTTCCATCCGTGACCCCCATGCGCCGAATCATACACCAGGAAAGGGTGGAATCTCTAGTTTCCCTCGAACCCCAGCCGGGAGAGAATCTCCACCATGGAGTTGGCCCGATTCAGGGTGAAGAAGTGCAGACCGGGTGCGCCACGGTCCAGGAGTTCCCGACACTGCTCGACGGCGATGTCGATGCCGGCGGCCAGCATGGCCTGGGGATCGTCCCGGATGGGAATGAGCCGGTCCACCAGCCACGGGGGCAGGCGTGCGCCACACCGCGCGGCGAAAGATTCCAGTCGCTGGTAGTTGGTAACCGGCAAAATGCCCGGAATGACCGGAACCATGATTCCCTGACGACGGCAGGTATCGCAAAAGTCGAAATAGCTTTGATTGTCGAAGAAGAACTGGGTAATGGCCACCTCCGCTCCAGCTTCCACCTTGAGGCGGAAGAAGGCCAGATCGGTGGCGGCGTCCGGGGATTCGGGATGCACCTCCGGGTAGGCGGCCACCCCCACGCCGAAACCGGGCATGCGCTGCCGGATGAAGCGCACCAAATCACTGGCGTGGGCGAAGGGTCCGTCGGAGAGGCTGACGCCCGCCGGAGGATCGCCCCGCAAAGCCAGAATCATGGGTACGCCGTCCTGGGCATAGTTCTCCAGATGGCCCGACACTTCTTCTTCGGTGAGTCCGATGCCCGGCAGGTGAGCCATGACGGGAAGCCCGGTACGACGCATCACCTCCCGCACCAGGGGCACGGTTCCCTGACGGGCCCCGCCTCCCGCTCCGCAGGTCACGGAGACGAACCCCGGACGGAAGGCCGCCAGAGCCTCCATGGATCGCCAGAACTGGGCCTCGCCCTCCGCATCCTTGGGAGGGAAGAACTCGAAGGAGAGGCGCGAGCCTTCCCGATTGCCCACTTCGTAGGAGGGCTTTTGCCACGCATAGGACTTCATTTCGAACTCATCTCCCCGCTTCTTTAAAAGAGCCCATTGCAAAACCGGAACATATTTGAAATTTTCTGACTTTCAATACGTTATCTTTTAAATATCAAAAAAAGAAAATGTTCTATCTTTTGACTTTCGCTTATCCTTTATTCAGGTCATCCAAAATCAGTTGCTTCTTGGCTTTGTAATTGGATTGAACGACAAAAAAAGTCAAAGGATAGAACATTTTCTTTTTTTGATATTTAAAAGATAAAATATTGAAAGTCAAATTCCGGCCACGAAGTCCGCCACGCCCTCCTCCCAGGAAGGCAGGCGCAACTCCGGCGGCAAAAAGGTGGTCAAGGCCGAAAAAGCCGGGCGTCGCGCCGGACGGGGAAAGGCCTCCGTCGTTACCGGAGTCACCTCGCAGGAGACCCCCGCCCGTTGCAGCAGAGCCAGGGTCAGTTCGTACCAGGAGACCGCGCCGCTGCCGGCGGTGTGCCAGGTGCCGAAACAACCCTCACGCATCAGCCGGGGAATGAGGACGGCCAGATGCGGCGCGAAGGTGGGTGACCCCACTTGGTCATCCACCACCCGAAGCGGCCCCTTGCGCGCCAGGCCCAGAATGGTCAGCGGAAAGTTGCGACCCGACACATGGTACAACCAGGCGGTGCGCAGAATCAAATGCCGGGAGTGGTGGCGACGCACCTCCTCCTCCCCCAACCACTTGCTGCGTCCGTAAACCGAGAGGGGATTGGTGGCGTCGAATTCGTGCAGAGGCCGGTTCAGAACACCGTCGAAACAGTAATCGGAGGAGATCTGCACCAGGGGAATCCCCACCTGCTCGCACACCGCCGCGAGATGACGCGGACCCAGGGCATTGGCCGCCAGGGCGGAGCGGGGGTCCGATTCGGCAGCGTCCACGTCGGTCCATGCCGCAGTGTTGATCACCCAGTCGGGCCGGTGGTGTCGAAGGCAGTCCCGAACCGCGACATAATCGGTGATGTCGAGCTGGCCATGGCTCAGAGCGAGGATGTCCGACTCCCGGCTCAATTCGACCGTCAGCGCCCGGCCCAACTGGCCGGAGGCCCCGGTCAGCAGAACCTTCTTCACGGAAAGGGCCTCCCCGCCTCTTCGACCAGTTGTTTCAGGTAGGCCCCGTAGGCGCTCTTGCCCATGAGGCGGGCCGCCGTCAGCACCTCTTCCGCACCGATGAAACCCATGCGGAAGGCAATCTCCTCCAGGCAGGCCACCATTTGTCCCTGCCGCTCCTGAATCACCTGGATGAAGTTCGAAGCCTGCAACAAGGAGTCGTGGGTGCCGGTATCCAGCCAGGCGATGCCCCGGCCCAGCAGCGTGACCTGCAGATCGCCCCGCTCCAGATAGAGCCGGTTCAGATCGGTGATCTCCAGCTCCCCGCGCGGTGAGGGGCGCAGGGAGGCGGCCAGATCCACCACATCCCGATCGTAAAAATAGAGTCCCGTCACCGCGAAGGCGGATTTGGGCACGTCGGGTTTCTCCTCGATGGAGGTCACCTTGCCATCCCGGTCGAAACCGACCACGCCGTAGCGTTGCGGATCTTTCACCTGATAGCCGAAAACCGTGGCGCCGTGGGTCTGTTTCATGGCCTTGCGCAACAACGAGGGCAGTTGATGCCCGAAGAAGATGTTGTCTCCCAGAACCAGGGCGACCCCCTCTTCGGCAATGAAGTCCCTCCCCAGAAGAAAGGCCTGGGCGATGCCCTCGGGCCGCTCCTGAACCGCATAGGTGAGCGAGACCCCGAAATGGCTGCCATCCCCCAGCAACCGCCGGAAACTGGAGGCATCCTCGGGAGTGGTGATGACCAGAATGTCCCGAATGCCCGCCAGCATCAGTACCGACAAGGGGTAATAGATCATGGGCTTGTCGTAGATCCCCATGAGCTGTTTGCTGACCCCTCGGGTCAGGGGGTAGAGCCGCGTCCCGGAGCCCCCGGCCAGCACGATTCCCTTGCGCATCGACATCTCCCTGTCCTTGATCACCTTGCCATATTTACCGGAAGTTCCGCATAATAGCCGAATCGGAGCCGCATTTCACTTGCAAAAACCGCAGAGGTCCCTCCCCCTTGTCCATGACCCATTTTGTCACGCTGATGCGTCCGAAGCAGTACATCAAGAACGTCTTCGTGCTGCTGCCCGCGTTTTTCGGCCAGGGACTGAGTCATGCCGACGTGGCCAGCCGTGCCGGTGTGGCCTTTCTGGCCTTCTGCCTGACGGCAAGCGCTGTCTACATCCTCAACGATCTGCGCGATGTGGCCGAAGACCGTCTCCATCCCAGCAAACGGAACAGGCCGCTGGCCTCGGGGGCCGTCGGCAGCCGGCAGGCCATCCTCTTCGCCCTCCTCCTGGCCGGCGGGGGTTTGAGCCTTACGGCCTCCCTCTCCCGTGAAGCCCTGGCCTGGATGACCCTCTACGGCGTGATGAACATCTTCTACTGCTTCGGCCTGAAACACGTGGCCCTGCTCGATATCAGCCTCATCGCCACCGGCTTCGTTCTGCGACTGCTGGTGGGTTCCGCAGCCACCCACATTCCCCTGTCGGCCTGGATCATCCTGATGACCTACCTGCTGGCCCTCTTCCTGGCCATGGCCAAGCGGCGCGACGACGTGTTGATCCTTTTGGAAAGCGGGCAGCGCATGCGCAAATCGGTGGACGGCTACAACCTGGAGTTCGTGCAAACCAGCCTCGCCATCCTGGCCAGCATCGTGGTGGTGGCCTATACCAACTACACCATGTCGCCGGAAGTGGTCCACCGGGTCGGCTCCGGTTCCGTCTATCTGACCACCGTATTCGTTTTGCTGGGCTTTCTGCGTTATCTGCAACTGGCCCTGGTGGAAAACAACAGCGGCTCCCCCACCCTGCTCGTTCTGCAGGACCGGTTTCTGCAGGGCGTCATCCTCGGCTGGCTCTTCACCTTCACCCTGATTCTCTACCGGTGATCCTCTTCTGGTACACCCTCTTCGCCCTGGTGGCCACGGGCATCAACCTGGGCACCCAGTGGCTGACCATCCAGCTCTATCAGGGCCCCTTTTTCCTCTATCTGGCCATGGGCACCGGCACCGGAAGTGGCCTGGTTGCCAAGTACCTGCTGGACAAACGTTTCATTTTTCGCTTTCAGACCCGTTCCCTGCAAGACGACGCCCGAAAGTTTCTGCTATACTCCGCCATGGGCCTGATCACGACCGCTCTCTTCTGGGCCATGGAGCTGCTTTTTCATCACTTCATCGACCATCCGGGAGCCAAGTACCTGGGAGGCGCAATAGGCCTGGGCCTTGGTTACCTGATCAAATACCACCTGGATAAACGCTTCGTCTTCCGTCACGCGCCATGAAACTGAGCAACTGGGGCCAATACCCCGTCATCGAGACCGATCTGAAATCCCCTCGCCGCCCGGCGGAGCTGGCCTCGTTTCTGGAGGGGGATGGGCCGCTCATCGCCCGAGGCCTGGGCCGTTGCTACGGTGACGCCTCCCTGCAGCGGCGCATCCTCTCCATGACCGGATGCAACCGCTTCCTGGCCTTCGATGAGGAGACCGGGGAATTGACCTGCGAGGCCGGCCTCTCCCTCGACGAGATCGTTCGGGTGCTGCTGCCCCGGGGCTGGTTCCTGCCGGTGACGCCGGGCACCCGCTTCGTCACCGTGGGCGGGGCCATCGCCTCCGATGTCCACGGCAAGAACCATCATCTGGCCGGCACCTTCGGCGATGCGGTCAGCCGTCTGGAACTGATGGACGCCGCCGGGCGCATCCACGTTTGCTCGCCGACGGAAAACCGTGACCTGTTCATGGCCACCCGAGGCGGCATGGGCCTGACCGGGCTGATTCTGCGGGCCAGCTTCCGCCTGATCCGGGTGGAGACCGCCTATATCCGCCAGGAGGTGGTACGCGCCCCGGACCTGGACGGCATCATGCGGCTGTTCGAGGAGTCGGCCTCCTGGACCTACTCCGTGGCCTGGATCGACTGTCTGGCCGGAGGGGCCTCCCTGGGGCGTTCGGTGCTGATGCGGGGGGAACATGCGCGACGGGCGGAACTGCCCGATGCGGCCCGCCTGCGGCAACCCCTGATGCCCCCGCCCCGCCGCAAACTCACCGTGCCCTTCAACCTGCCGGCTCTGCTGCTGAACCCCTGGACGGTGCAGGCCTTCAACGCCGTCTACTACCGCAAAGCGCCGGGTTTGCCGCACATGGGGCTCATCGATTACGACGCCTTCTTCTACCCTCTGGATGCCATCCACCACTGGAACCGCATCTACGGGGCCAGGGGTTTCACCCAGTACCAGTGCGTGCTGCCCAAAGCTGCCAGCCATGACGCCCTGGTGCGCATTCTGCACAAAATCCACCGCAGCCATCAGGGCTCCTTTCTGGCGGTCCTCAAGCTCTTCGGTCAGCCCAGAGCGGAAGCACCGCTGTCGTTTCCGAGGGAGGGCTACACCCTGGCCCTCGACTTCGCCATGCAGCCGAAGCTGGCCCCCCTTCTCGCCGCCCTCGACGAAGAGGTACTGGCCGCAGGCGGTCGCCTCTATCTGGCCAAAGACGCCCGCCAGTCCGCCGCCACCTTCGCCGCCGGCTATCCGGAGCTGGAGGCCTTCCGGGTCCTGAAACGCCGCATCGATCCCGAGGCCCGCTTTCACTCCCTGCAATCCCAACGCCTGGAGATTTGACCATGGGATCCCTGCTGATTCTCGGCGCCACCTCCGATGTGGCCCGCCCCCTGGCCGATGAGTACGCCGCACGCGGCTTCGCCCTGCACTTGGCCGCCCGTCACCCCGAAGCCCTTGAGGACGAAGCCGCCGATCTGCGCCTGCGCCACGGTGTCGCGGTGCAGGTACACCCCTTCGAGGTGCGCGATACGGCCAGCCACGCGACCTTTTTCGCCGCCCTGGATCCCCCGCCGCTGGGGGTCATTCTCTGCGTCGGCTATCTGGGCGATGAATTCAAGGCCCGCACCGACTGGAACGAAGCGGCGGCCATTCTGGAAAGCAACTTCGTGGGCTGCGTCTCCATTCTCGATATCGTAGCCGCCGCTTTCGAAAAACGCCGCAGCGGCTTCATCGTGGGTATCAGCTCGGTGGCGGGGGATCGGGGTCGCCAGAAAATCGGCCACTACGGCAGCGCCAAGGCCGCTCTCTCCTGCTATCTGTCGGCCCTGCGCAACCGCTTGAGCGCCTCCGGGGTCGGGGTTCTCACCGTATTGCCCGGTTTCATTCGCACCCGCATGACCGAGGGCATGGCGCTGCCCCCTCTGTTGACCGCCACGCCGCAAGAGGTGGCCCGTGATATCGTCCTCGCCCAGGAGAAGGGACGGCACGTTCTCTATACGAAGTGGTTCTGGCGATATATCATGCTGATCATCCGCTCCATTCCGGAGTCCGTCTTTCGGAAACTCAACCTGTGAATCCTGCCGCCTTGCAAACTCTCTCGCCCCTGACGCGGCGTCTGCTGCCGTTGCTGTGGACCCTGGCCGTCCTGCCCTTTTTGACCCTGGGCTACGGCGGGGATGACGACGCCTGGCGGGTGGCGGAAGCGGCCCGCAAAATCTGGGAGACCGGCCATTACGTCTCCTCCCGCACCACGGGCTTTCCCCTGCTGGAGATCCTGGCGGCCCCGCTGATCCATTTCGGGCAGTGGTATCTCTCCAATCTCATCGGCTGGGCGGGCGGACTCTTTCTGCTGTTGGGTTTCGTGAAGCTCGCGGAGCAGGAGGCGTTGCAACATCCGTTGTGGACCGTGGTGTTGCTGGCCTTTCATCCGCTGATTCTGAAAAACGGCTCCTCCACCATGGACTACCTGCCGGCCCTGGCTTTGTTGCTCTGGGGCTATATCTATCTGATGCAGGGGCGTTGGGGCGTTTACGGGGTGTTGGTCGGCCTGGCCTGCGGCTTTCGCCCCTCTTCGGGGCTGTTCGTTCTGGCGGGAATGTATGCCCACTGGCGGGCCGGGGGCCGTATCAAACAGATCGGGGCCATCTACCTGACCGCCTTGGGGGTCGGGGCCCTGGCCTTTTCCCCCTCGCTGCTCACTTACGGCATCCCCACCAGCGTGGAACCCATGGCGTTTCCGCCCCGGCTGGTGCTTCTCATGGGGGGCTACAATTTCCTCACCTTTCTGGGGGTTCTGGGCAGTCTGCTGGTCTGGCCCCTTCTGGCCTGGCGCTGGGGCGAGTGCGCCTTGCGAGGCATTCCGGCAGGGTTGAAGCCCTTTTACGGCTATCACGCGGTAACCCTGCTGGTCGGCTTTCTGCTTTACGCCAAGATGCCGCTGGAGCCCGAATACCTGCTGCCGGTGCTGCCGTCGGTGATCCTGTTGTTGGACCGGCTGCTATCCCGTAAGGAACTGATGCTGGTGGCGGCGGTGCTGCTCTCCTACCATGTGGTACATGTGGAGACCCTGGGCGGGGAAAGCGGGGCTCGTCGCATCGCCCTGGGCCTGGGCAGCGGCTATACCCCGAGGGACGTGCGGGAGCGGTTGTTCTACCTCTCCACCCGTGAACTGGCGGACAATCTGCGGGTCGATCGACCCACGGTGCTGTTTTTCGGCGACGCCTGGATACCCGCCAACAATCCCAAATGGCAGCGGGATGAGGCGACCGGAGGTTTCCGGCAGAAGGATGGGCAATTCATCATCGCCCAACCCATCCTGAATCGGGAGGCCTTGGCCAAACTGCACGCCCAGAACTACCGCCTGATTCTCTGGAAAGGCCGCAAATTCGAGTTCACTTATAGTGGGTTGAGCGGCTGGGAACACTATGTGGAGGTGGTGGACAGCCTGGAGGAGGTTCTCGGAGGGCCTATCCTGGGCCGGCCAAGGCAGTGAGCGGTACCCCGATGTGGAAGAAATTCTCAGGGGTTCCGGTCCCAGGAGGGACCGGAACCCCAAAGAGGTTACCATTGCAACAGAGCCAATAAATCCTTAAAGACAGTCAACACCCGTTCAACAAACGGCCATACTTCCTCGATAACGTCTTTCGCCATAACAAATAACCGCCAAAATTTCAAAGCCTTCAATAAACCAGCATGCCATCCGTTGCCCATCGCCCTTCCTCCGCCGCCTTGAGGTGAACTCGATGGTTCCTTTTTACCATTTTGAAAAGCGTTACCCAAAATATATTAAATTATTAATATTGACAGCAAGCGTAAAGGCGATCTTCAATTCTAATAGTAATACTCCGAAATTAACAAACACGATTTCGGGAAATTTGGTCGGAACAGGTTGTTACTCGGATTTAACGTAATAATTTAGGACTAAATTTTTCAGTGAGTATCACATCTCACAATCGGGGCAAAGAAACTCAATCCCACTGGGAGAGGTCGTCGAAGGTCTCGGTCGGGAGGGCGTTCAGGTAGATGCGGGCCAGCGCCTTGGCGTAGGTATCCAGGGTATCGATGATCTCTTTGTCGGCGATGCGCTGCCGCAGGCGGGGGAAACGCTCCAATAGCACGGATATTTCGGTAAGGGCCATCATGACGCGCCGGGTGGGAACCCCTGCCCGCACGATGTGGATGAGCTTGTTGAGGGCTTTGGTGTCTTGCAAATCGGCTTCCAACCGTTTGACCATGTAGCCCAGTTCTTCCAGATGGGCCTTGGCCACTTCTCGCACCGGCTGGAGACCCAGCTCCTTCAGGGGGGAAAAGGCGCTGCGCGGACCGAGTTCTGCCACCACCGGAATACCCAGGATGGTAACGTCCTCGGTCAGGTTATTGCTGCGCAGGTATTCGCCCATGACCTCCGCCAGGGCGACGAAGGTGACGCCTTGGGGTTCGCAGAGTTCGCGGATCTTATGGGCAAAGTATTGCGTGGTATTGCAGGCGATGGCGATATGGGTCACCCCTTCGGCGATAAATCTTTCCACCGTTTGGCGAATCACCGCCCAAACCTCCTCCTCCCGCTCGATCAACTCCATGGAAAGGCCCATTTCGGGAATGGAGTGGATATGTACCCGAGGATAGGTCAGATCCCCGTGCATGCGCCCTTCACCCGTCAATTGGGCATGAACATAACGGTTGGTCAGTTTCCACAAAGACATGCCGCTTTCCGGGCCGTTGCCGGTAATGATGCCGAATACCGGCAAGGAGTGGCTACGCGCCGAGGAGGTGGTGATGCGGGCCACCTCCACTCGCAAGGCATGGTTTTTCAGGGCGGCAATGACCTCCACCGGACGGAACTCCACGGCCCAGGTGAGATCACCGGCGTTGGTCATCACCGAATGGGGCGGGGAGTACCGGGAGAGGAGATCCTCGTCAAAGAGTTGAATGGTCCCGGCGGCCTCGGAGAAGGGGTTGACCGTTCCGTAACGCGCCGAGAAGCGCCCCGACAGTTCCTCGGCGGTGAGGCGTTGCAGGGGGCGTTCCACCCCCAGCATCCTCTCTGCCGCCTGCAGATCGAAACGGGCATGGGCGCGACAGTGGAGCAGCACAAAGTGGCGCTCCCCTCCCGGAAAGCAGCCCTCCAAATGCAGGGACTTCATCTCATCGTAAAGCGGGATACCTACCTTTCCCAAACGGAAGCGGCGATTGGCGGCATCCTGACAACTGGTGGCGGGAGAGTTGCGGCTGACCACATGCCAGACCCGGTTTTCCCGAAGAAAGGTCAGCGTGCGCTGCACCCGCTGCGGGATCTCCTCCACATCCTGAAGCGAAAGGGCGCCCACGCGCTATTCCATGGTGTAGATGTTGAGTTCGGCATCTTCCCAGGCAAAGGAGGCGCCCGCATCCCCCTCCAGGGCAATACCGATGCGCACCTTCTGTTTGGCCCTATCCCTGGCGGAACTCTGCTTGGCTAAAAAGAGGTGTTTCTTTAGGGTCAGATCGATTGCCAAGCTTTCTCCTGTGCTTTCGTCCTGAACCAAGGCCCCTGCTGGAACCTGCCTGCGAGGAAAGGCCCCCAGAAAATTCTCCCCATGCTCCCTGGTTTCACCATCATTGAAGAGTTTAATGGTAACCCGGTGGTCAGGGTCGGTACTTCCGCTAAACAGTCGCGCATTTTTGAAGCGCAGCATGACCCGGTCAATACGCTCCGGATCAGCAACACTGTTGAGATTTCCTGAAATCTCAATCGGACTTGCGCCCTGGGTCAACGTCTTTTTGCCTGGCAAATCTGAGGTTTCAAGGCTTAAACGCTGTTCCCCAGCCATGGATTGCTGCATAAACTTCTTTACGGAGTTAATATCGTTGCCGTATTTTCCCAGTAGGACCATGAGCTTGCACAGAGCTGCCTCTGGCGTAATGTCGAAGCCACCGATGATGCCCCTATCCACCAGTACCTGGCTGGTTTCATAGAGTCCCATGACCACCTCCCCCGCCGGGCAACTGGTGGTGCAGACCACCACACCTCCGCGGTCAATAAAGTCACGAAAAAGATTGAGAAAAGGTGGATCTGTGGGAATATTTCCTGCACCATAAGCTTTCAAAACCACCCCGCGCAAATTTGAATCTTTGAGAATATTTGCCAATACTGGAGAGTGCTGCATCCCGGGAAAGACTTCCACGATAATAACGTTGGTATCCATATCTTCCATAAACTCCACATCTAATTCTGGGGCTTTGCGCAGGTGTTTGCGCTCAATCATGATGTGGTCCCCCGCCTTGCCAAGGCGAGGGTAGTTCGGGGAGTCGAAACCTTGATACTCAATAACATTCATCTTTTTTGACCGACACCCCCGGATAATAATATTCCCAAACGAGATGATTACTTCCGGAATCATTTCCAGATTGTTGGCTTCAGGATTGGCCAACATGATGGCAGTGATCATGTTCTGGTGGGCATCGTTGCGTGGATTGACGATGCCCGCAATTTGGGATCCGGTGATCACCACGGGCTTACCCAAATCCAGCATCATGAAGGAGAGGGCCGAGGCGGTATAGACCATGGAGTCGGTGCCATGCAACACCACGAAACCGGAGTATTTGCTGTAATTGGCCTGAATGATGCGCAGAATGGCGAGCCAGTGCGGAGGACCGACATTACAGGAATCCAGGGGATCGACGAAGGCCACCGCGTCCACGGGGTAGCCCAAGGCTCCCAGCATGGGACCGGCATTTTTCAGATCTTTCCAGGGCTTGACCACCTGGGGACTTTCGGGATCATCCGGATCCTTGGGGGCGCTCCCGATAGTCCCCCCGGTGTAGATAACCAGCACCCCCTGCTTTTCGCTCAACATTCCTCTGGCGTTATCAATGGCAATAGGAACGTAGCGATCCAGTTCAGGAGCGATCGTTTTGAGCTGACTGGAGGCTACCTGCTGGAAAGAGGCGATATTTTCGAAACGCATCTTGGTCAGGGATTGCAGAATGGCACTGACGGCCTCTTGTTGCTCACTCTTCAACTTGGCGAAGGCGCTCTCCTGCTTCAGGGTTTGGGAAAAAAAGCGCATGACTTCGTCGATGCGGTCGTCTTTTTCCAAATCCGTCAAGGCCACTGGTTCAATGGACATGGGTATCTCCTGCAAGAATGACTGGAAAGAGTGAGGATTGGCGATTGGCCCGATCCAACTGTTCGCCGTATTCGCCCTCTTCGCCGACAAAGATGGTGCGCATGCGCCGTTTGATTTCTTCCATCCTGTCCGGGGGACGACACTCCCGATTGACGCACCCCACCACCCAGGCAAACTTGGTGAAGGCCGCTGCCAGGGTCAGGTTGCCTGCCGGAATGGCACCGTACTGGGCCGGAACGCTGGCCATCTCATACTGGTTCTGGGTATAGGGATTGATGGGCACCTGGCTGGCAATAAGCACCGGGGTTCCCAGACTCACCGCATCCCCGATCAGATTGCGGAAGTTGAAGGGATCCCGGTTGGGAATGTTACCCAATCCCGGCGTAGTGATCAGGATGCCGTCCAGGGGTTCTCCACGGTCATGAGAAAGATGCAGAATCTCGCGATAAGGATCGGGGCGCACTCCCGGAGCCAGGGTGATCAGAAGCAGGCGGTCGGCAATGTAAGGTCGAAAGAGATAGGGGGTGTTCGGTCCCTTGGTTCGGTCCATGGCGAATTCGTTGACCAGATAATTTTCCGTAATGCGGGCCAGGTGGGGCCAACCGGGGGAGTCGAAGCCGTCGTAGGTGCGGTCGTCGCGTTTTTCGGCCCGAACCGCCCGCATGACCCGATCCCCGAAACAGATCTGCACCTCCGGAATGGCCTTGTCGTTGGCAGCGGCGTAAACCGAACGATAGAAGTTCTGCCGGGTATCGCCATGCAACTGGTCGATGGTGGTCTGGGCCCCGGTAAAGACCACCGGGCGATCCAGGCCACGGCCCAGCATGAAGGCCACGGCGGAAGCCGAGTAGGCCAGGGTATCGGTACCGTGGGCGATGACGAAACCGTCGAACTCCTTGCGATGCTCATCAATCCATTTGGCAATTTCCACCCATTCTTTGGGGGTGACGTTGATACCGTCCAGGGACCATTTAGCGATGGATTCCACTAGGGCCAGACGATTCAACTCCTCCTGAATGAAGGAATCGATCAGGTTGAGGGCTCCTTCGAAGCTGGAACGCCCGCCATCGGTGACCATGCCCATGGTTCCACCCACATGGATCAGAGCAATACGACGAGGCAGGCTGGGGGCGTGAAGGGGGGCCGCTTTGGCCGAAGCCCTCTGTTCATACTGTTTCACCACAGCCTCGGCCCATTCCGGCGTCAAATGGGCCTGATAGAGGGGATTGGCTACCCGCAAGCTGCCATCGGCATTCCGGCGCACCAGTCCGATGTTTTCCAATGATCCCGCCGCCGACAACCCGTCGCGGGCGAAAACCGTCTCCTCCCCCTTGTGAATGCGGACATAAAGTTGCGTCAGGGAAAAGATCCGTGAACCCATGTCGGTCAACTGCTTGTCCATGCCTTGCAGGTGATTGCCCACCAATCGTCTGGGTTCCACCAAGACCTCTTTTTCCAGAAGCGGCCAGTAACCGCTCGGATCCTCCTCCCTCTGCAACTCCATTCCCAGTTGAGCCGTGAGGAAGGGCTGCCCACCGGTCAAGTTCAGCAGTCGAAAGAGGAGGTCGTCCACTTCCTGAAAGGGAGACCCCGGAAAGGCCTGTTGCGCCATTTGCAAACGTACCTCGGGGGTATTGGGAAGAAGCTCCAGGGGAACGTTCTGCCAGTAGGCGGCCGTGGCTCCTCCCGTGTTGTAGTCCATGAACATTTCCATGGGGGTCAGTACCGAAACCAACAGCAGCACCACTCCCCGCGAGGCCGGAGTGTCGCTCTGGAAGAACTCCCGCATGCGCAAAAAGAGTTCGGCCAATTCCCCCTGTTTGTGGACCGTCATGCTGTCCACTTCGTCCAGGAGTAGATAGAGGCGTTTGCCACCGCTGAGCAGACTGCCCAACCGTTTCAACAGGCGAATCCAGTAGGAGGCTGGGCTCTCCATTTTTCGCGCCGGCAAGCGCCGGGATAACTCCGGAAGGGCCTTTTTGCCATCCTCAAGAATCTTTTCCACGACCAGCAGCAGGCTTTCGGAAAAACTTCCCCTGGTGAAAAAGAGGCTTAGGTTGACTTCCAAGCAGAAATGTCCTTGAGTCTCTAGACGGCGGCGCGTTTTGCGCATCAAACTCGTCTTGCCGCTTTGCCGACCGGCGTGCAGATTGCAGTGCAAACCCTCGGAAAGCATGCGAAAGAGTCGCTCATCCGCCGCACGTTCCACATAAACGTAACGCCGGTCGTCGATGGCGCTGCCGGCAAAAAAGGGCTTGGGTTTGGCGGAGTTGTCCGACATGGCTTATGCTTTGGCCAGACCTTCCCGCAACCGATCAGAAAGCCACTCCGAAGACGGGATCAAAAAATCCCGGTTTTGCCCATTCCAGCGGCACAACCGGCTATCCACCAGCCATTGACAGACCATGGCCCGATTCGCGCCAAGACGGGTTTTCGGCCCCACCAGTGCATCGATCAACTTCTTTGCAGGATTATCAAACTCACCGCTCCCATTTGCTTGATCAGGCTTATACCCCAAGGCCGCCAGCAGGGGCTTCACCAACTGCTCCAGCGCTACAGGGGCCAGCAGGGCCAACGCCTCATCAGGAAGCATTCCATCGGCAAGCAGGCGGGTATATCGGAAAGTCAAGTAGGGGTGGCCTTGAAAATACTCCCAAGCACCATCAACCAGTGTTGCTTGGTCTTCTTTATTGTTGCATATTATATTTATGATTTTTTCAACCTCCGATTCGGGAACTGGCAAAACCGATATCGTTCTCAACTGGCGATAAAAGAAGCTTGCCGGTCCTAACAAATCATAAATCCAACCCCCCGTTTCATCATAGGCAGCGAGAAGGCCAACATCCGCTCCTAAATTACCTTGACTGCCAAGAATTTCATGAAGACCGAACGAAAGATCTTTAAGAACTACCTGATTAAGTTTATTAATATGATCAATCAAAAAAGTACATGATTGATCTTCTTTTAAATTCTTGAGTATGTTCTTCTCAAGCCACTCGGCCAGCTTGTCGGAAGCCTTCAGGCGAACGGAAAAACGCGCCGTATTCGGAAGCTGAACGCGACATACCTGGTCCAGCCAGACGAAAAAGTTGCTTTCAGTCTGGCTATTGAAAACCTTGGCATCAATCCGAAACACATGATGCCCCTTGCGCTCCAGATACTGTTCGGCCCTTTCGAGGAGGGTACTCTTCCCGGTTTTGACCCCACCAACAATCGCTGCACGCAAGGGAGGAAGATCCAACTCCCGCTTCAGAGTTTCCCAGCACGGCAAATGCATGCAAACCGGGTTTCCCGCCGGGATGGGGCTTTCCGGATCGAGCTGCATTGGAGCCAACACCAGGGCTTTGTAGTCCTCGGAAGCTTCGATGAGAGCCAATTCACGGGAAAATCTAGCCCTATAATCCGTTTTATTTTTTTCAGCCAGATCGTCAATCAATCTAACTAGAGCTGAAATAACTCTTCCTCTGCTTTTTTGCGAAAAGTCAGTACCATGATTAAACCAGCGTGAAAGCTGCCCCTGGTTAACTGAAGCCGCTTCCGCCAGGATCTTCTGGTTTAGTTCTTTGATGTTTTCAACTATGATTTTTACAGCATCGCTCAGCAGCATGTCGTCACCCTCATTTTGCAAGGATGTTAGCCTGTATTTCGGCATTCGTCAAACACATACTAAATTAAGTTATTCGTAGGTGACTTTTTCCCTGCTTTTCGAAAAACATACCTGGACGTTAATTTGGGCGCAAGTTTTTAGCTTAAATTCCTCAAAAATAATCTGCCGATGAAATATATTTATAACTTAAGAGGTGATTTGGTTTTTTTGTATATCCTATAGCATTGACATTCAAAAATTAAACCATGCCAGACATCTAATATTGATACCGCACCCTTTACGCCAATCGTTCGTGAAACAGATTTGTGTCAAATTTTTTCGGTTAAATTTTTATAACATAATTACAACTTGACCCGGATTGCTTGTTTGTCATACTTCTATTGGCTTGTCAACTCCCTTTCGGAGAAAATAACGTGCTGGCCTATCTCAACGGACACTTCGGGGAGGTTTCCCAACTGGCGCTTTCGCCGCTTGACAGAGGCTTTTCCTTTGCCGATGGGCTTTACGAGGCCGTGCGGGCTTACCAGGGCGTCTGGTTCCGCATGGAAGAACATCTGGCCCGACTCGACCGGGGGGCCCAATTTCTGCGTCTCAACCAGACCACCCTGCCCCCCCTTGCCGAGATCGCCGATACCTTGCTGGGGTTGAACAACCTCGACGGCCAGGACGCCCTCTTCTATCTGCAGATCAGTCGCGGCGTCGCCCCGAGAGCCCACGCCTTTCCCAACCCCGAAACCGCCCTCACCTGCTTTGCCTTCGTCAAACCCTTCTCCTCCAAGGTCGAGGAGATGCAACAGGGCATCGCCGCCGTCAGCGTTGCCGACATCCGCTGGCTGCGCTGCGATATCAAAACCACCGCCCTCACCGCCTCAATCCTGGCACATCAGGAAGCCATCGACCGGGGAGCCAGGGAGGCCCTCTTCGTGCGCGACGGGCGCATCACCGAGGGCAGCCACACCAACTGTTTCGGGGTGCGGGACGGGGTGCTGTTCACCCATCCGGCCAATCACCTCGTGCTGTCGGGCGTCAACCGTCAGGTGGTTCTGCAGATTTGTCGCCGGGAGGGCTTCCCGGTTCGGGAGGAGGCTTTCACGATGGCAGAGGCTTTGGAAGTTGAGGAACTCTTCGTGACAGGCACCACCACCGATGTCACCCCGGTGGTGCGTCTGGATGGCCAAACAGTGGGCAACGGTCTGCCCGGCCCTGTCACGCGATTCATGCAAGAGAAATTTCGGGATGAAACCAGATCAATCCTTTGACTTTCAATATGTTATCCTTTAAAAATCAAAAAAAAGAAATGTTCTGTCCTTTGACTTTGAATTAATTATTTTTTATTTTTTAAAAAAATTAAATAAAAAATAATCAAAATCAACAGATTAGAACATTTTCTTTTTTTGATATTTAAAAGATTAAATATTGAACGTCAGGGAAACGGTTTGAAATGGGGCTGATGGGCCAGAGCCAGCATCTCCCTGTCCCCGGCGCTGTCCCCGTAAGCGTGAATTTGCTCGAAGGCGGAAGGATCCAATACCGCCCGGATGCGGACCACCTTCTCCGCCCCGTAACAGTTGGCCCCGGCAAGACGTCCGGTGACACGGCCCGCCACCACCTCCAGCCGGCTGCCCAGCAGTTCCACCCCTTCCCGCTCGCACCAGGCCGCCAGCCAATCCTCGATTGAGGCGGAAACCAGAATCACCCGATGCCCCGAGGCCACATGCCAACGCACCCGCCGCAACCCCTCCTCGCGCAGCAGCTCCGGCACCCGTTCCAAAGCGTAACGCCGCGCCACCTCTCGAAACCGCTCCACCGCCCAGCCTCGGAAAAAATGGCTTAAAACCCGTTCCTTGGCCGGCTGGTTGGCAATCAACCCCAGGCCGTAGCCCGCCAGAACCGGAGAGAGCCACAGGGCTCCCAAAACAAAACGTCCCGGTCCCACGGCGAAGCGCAGGAAATCCATGAACGAATCCCTCTTGGTCAAGGTGCCGTCAAAGTCGAACAAAGCCAGTTCCATGCCGTGCGTTCTCCCGTGCCTGCAGCCTGATGGGCTGCTAAAATAGGCCAAATGGTCCGAATCAAGGAAAGGTTGCCCATGCAGGAAGTGCAAATCAAGGCTCAGCGCGACGACGTTCCCCGGGTGGAAGCCGCCCTGGAACGGCTCGGCGCTCAGGCCATCGTCATCGAGGAGATTCTCGGTTCCCCCCTGGTGGTCACGCCGGGGGAGATCTTCGCCCTCTCCAGGGTCAAGGGCTACTTCGGCAATCGCGTCGATTCCGATCGGCTGGGCGGGGAGCTGATCGCGCTGCTGAATCAGGAGGGCATCGCAGCCGATCCGCTGTGGGCCAATGTGGCCGACGACGGCTGGGAAGAGGCCTGGAAAGAGGATCTGCAGCCCATTGCCGTGGGCCGAAGCCTGCTGATCGCCCCCACCTGGTGCGAACTGCCGCCCGACCACCCGCCGCACGTCATTCGCCTCGATCCGGGCATGGCCTTCGGCTCCGGAAGTCACCCCACCACCCAGGGCTGTCTGGCGGCGCTTGAAGAACGGGCGCTTCATCCTCCGGGACTGGGTTATACCCTCGACCTGGGCACCGGGTCGGCCATCCTGGCCATTGCCGCCATGCTGTTGGGCGCTTCCGGCGTTCTGGGCACCGAAATCGACAAGCACGCCGTGAAGGTGGCCAAAGCCAACATCGAAGCCAATCTGGGGCCTAACCGGCTGGCCAAAAAACCCTCTCCGGGATGCGTGTCGGTGCGCACCACCGCCTGTCTTCCCGAAGGGCGCTACGATACCATCGTGGCCAATATTCTGGCCAACGCCCTGCAGGAGATGTTGCACGGCCTGAAGGATCCCTGCCCGCCGCGCTCCCTGGCGGGCCTGCTCAAACCCGGCGGCTGTCTGATTCTCTCGGGCATCCTCCAGGAGCAGACGCACCCCTTGATCGAGGCCTGCGGCAAGGCAGGGCTCGTCGCCATCACCAACCATCACCACGGGGAATGGGCCGTCATCACCGCCTTCGCGCCACGGGAGAAGGATCTGTAAAACTGATACGCCTTTAATTATTTGACTTTCAATATGTTATCTTTTAGAAAGTAAAAAAAGAAAATGCTCTATCTTTTGACTTTCCGTAACGATTCAGCCCCCCGCATTGAGCGGCATGATCGTGTCAACGGCGAAAGGAAAAGTCCCAGGGGTGTCCCCTGGACCCCATGGGGTTGGACGTCCACAGCAAAAGTCCCGGGGCGCTGCCCTGGACCCGTCGGCGGGGATAATCCCCCCCGAACCCCCGTATACCTGAACAGATACGATCATCAAGCCCCGTTGCATCGCCGTTTTGCAATTTGCTCAGGAGAATCCGCATGAGTGTTTTCGACGTGGCCGTTTGGCGCAAGGACCGGGTGGTGATGCTGGATCAACGGCTGTTGCCCTCCCGCGAAGTCTACCTGGAGTACCACTCCGCCGCCGAAGTCGCCGAGGGCATTCGCACCATGGTGGTGCGGGGTGCCCCGGCCATCGGCTGCGCCGCCGCCTTCGGTGTGGCCGTGGAAGCGCATCGGCTGGCCCCGCAGCCCGACGCCGAAGCCTGGAAAAACGCCATGGCGCCCGGATTGGCCACCCTGCTGGCCAGCCGCCCCACCGCCGTCAACCTCTCCTGGGCCGTGGAGCGCCTGCGCCCCTTGCTGGAATCCACCCCCGCCGATCAGGTGCCCGCCCGTCTGCTGCGCGAGGCGGAAACCATTCGCCTGGAGGATATCGCCTCCTGCCGCGCCATGGGTCAACTCGGGGCCAATCTCCTCATCGAGGTCAAACCGGGCAAACCGTTGCACATCATGACCCACTGCAACGCCGGCGCTCTGGCCACGGCAGGATACGGCACCGCACTCGGCGTGATTCGCGCCGTGCGGGAGCAGAACCGCCCTGTCCTGGTCTACGCCACCGAAACCCGCCCCTACCTTCAGGGGGCCCGCCTCACCGCCTGGGAACTTCTCAAGGATCGTATTCCCGTCACCCTGATCACCGACAGCATGTCGGGATATCTCATGTCCAAAGGGGATATCGACGCCGTTGTGGTGGGCGCGGACCGTATCGCCGCCAACGGCGACGTGGCCAACAAGATCGGCACCTATACCCATGCCGTCCTGGCCAAACGCCACAATATCCCCTTCTTCGTGGCTGCGCCCCTCTCCACCATCGATTTCGCCTGCCCCGACGGCAGCGCCATCCCCATCGAGGAGCGCGCTCCGGACGAAGTGACCCATTGTCTGGGGCAGCGCATCGCCGCCCTCGGCGTGTCGGTGCGCAATCCCGCCTTCGACTGCACCCCCGCCGAACTCATTACCGCCATCATCACGGAACGCGGCGTGGTGCAAAATCCCTCCCTCGCCACCATGGAGGCTTTGAGACTGGCATGAACCATGCTGCATATCTCGACGACGCCACAAGACGTGATATAATGTCAGGATAACCAAACAGTGGAAGGGCGTCCGTAAACCTGGGAAAGGATCGGATCAGCATGGATCTGGCAACCATCATCGGCATCACAGGCGGTCTGCTGCTCCTCCTCGGCTCCATCCTCTGGGGGGGGCATCTCGGCCATTTCGTCGATCTCACGGCTCTTCTCCTGGTGGTGGGGGGATGCGTGACCACTCTCTTCGTGAGGCATCCCCTCGACGAAGTGAACAACGCCGTCGCCGTCCTGCGCAAGTGCCTGTTCCTGAAACAGCCGAAGATGCTTTCCGTCATTGAACAGTTGGTCGAGATGGCCAACTTCACCCGCAAGAACGGTATTCTGGCGCTGGAAAAGATGAAATCCGACGATCCCTTCCTTCAGGAGGCGGTGAATCACTGCGTTGATGGCGCCGACCCCGAATTTCTGGAACATGTGCTGGACATGGAGGTCAAATACCTCGGCGAGCGTCACAATCGGGGGCGGATCCTCCTGGAAGGTCTGGGGGAATCGGCCATTGCCTTCGGACTGCTGGGCACCGTCGTCGGACTGATCAAAATGGTGGGGGGCCTGGAAGACCCCGCCAGCCTCGGGGCCGCCCTCTCCACGGCCATGGTCTCCACCTTTTACGGCGCGTTGATCGCCCATCTGTTCGCCTATCCGCTGGCCGCCAAACTGGCCAACTACAGTCTGGAGGAGCAGCATGTGCGCCGGGTCATCATCGACGGCATGATCGGCATTCAAAAAGGGGTCAATCCGCGTCTGCTCCAGGCCGCTCTCAAGGCGGCGCTGCCACCCCGGCTGAGGGAAGTCAAATCATGAGTGACGCCCAGTCGAGGTTTTGCCACGCCCCATGAACGACGCCGCTTCCCTGCCGGGTTCCTCCTCGTCGCGCCACCTTCTGGCCACCTTCGTCAATGTGGTTCTGGTGATGGTGGCCGTGCTGCTCTATCTGCTGGCCAACCGGCCCGCCGGACACGGAGCGGCCACACCGGTCGTCGCGCCTTCGGGCAACGAGTGGCAACTGGAGGTCGATCTGGTCAAAATCCGCGAGCGTTTGAACCAACTGCTGGCCGCCAACCCCAAGGTGGGCGGAACCCTGGTTGAAAACGAAGAGGGGTTGCTGGTGCAATGGCCCGTCGATTCGCTGCTCGATGCCGGCACCCTGGCCATTCGTCGCGAGGCGGGCCCGCTGTTGCAACAACTGGCCGTGCTGCTCGCCACGCTGCCGCAGAACGTGCGCATCATCGCCTATGCCGACAAACCCTCCCCGGAGATGATCGGGCGTTTCCCCAACGCCTGGGCCCTGGCTTCCGCCTACGCCTCTTCCGTGGCCCAGGTTCTGGCCGCCAACGGTGTCGAAGCCAGTCGCATGGAAACCCGAGGTCAAGGCGAGAATCCCGCCGGACGACGCCTGGATATCCTCATCAGCCGTGGCTCCTCCGCCCCCCGCGTCGCAGAGAGCGCCCCCACTTCGGGACACTGAACCGCCATGCCCGAATCCCCACCTTCCCCCGGCTCCGATCAAAAACGTGAATTCGTGCGGGTAGACGACGTTCTGCCCCTGGCCTGGAAGCGCATCACTCCCGAAGCCCACGCCGCCGTGATGGAACACTTCACCAGGTTTCGGGCCCTGCCGTCGGAAGATCCCATTCAGAAGTTTCTCTCCACCATGGATGTAGCCCCCACCCTGAAACAACTGGAAGGCAAGGATCCCATGCTGGCCGCCGTTCTGGCCCGGCTCGACATGAAGCTCAACCTGATGATCCGCCTTTTTCATCCGGGCCAGGATGCCCAGCCGATGATTCCCACCGAGGTCAACATGAGCGGTGGCGGCATCGCCTTCTGGGAGGAGAATCCACCGTTTGCGGTGGGGGATGTCCTGGAGATGCGCCTGGCCCTGTCCAACAATACGCTGGCCTCCTTCGAATGTTATTCCCGCGTCGTGGCCATCGTCGCCAAGAATCGCCAAAACCGCGACAAGGTGGCCTGTCGGTTCGAACCCATCATGTCTTTGGACCGGGAACGCATCATTCAATACATCTTCAAGCGCCAAGCGGAACTCTTGCGCGGCTCCCGACAAGGCTGATACGATTTCGGCACATTCCCTCTGCGAGGTGTCCAACGGACAGTGAACAACCCGTCACCGCCCACCGACCGGGACGAAACGGTTCTCGTACCCGCCTATTTCTGGTGGCAGAAGTGTACTTCAGCCTATTTGCACACCATTACCCGTCAATATGCCAAATCGCATTTATTGCCGGCAATGCGCCCCCACTATCTGCAGGGGGCTTACACGCTGGTGGACAAGGAGAGTCCGTTGCTGGCCCAATGGGGACCGCGACTGGGCCATCCGATGATGCGCTCCATGTTGGCTCTGGACCATAAACTGGTTCAACTTCTGGCCTCGACCCTGCCGCATCCCCATCAGGCCGTGCAAAACGCTCCGCAGGACCGGGTGACGGCCATCTCCCCGAACGGCTTCAGCTTTCGCAGCAATCAACCGGACTTAAAGCCGGGTGACTGCCTGGAGGCCCACTTCGGACTCTTTTCCGATGCACCGGTCTTCATGCGTTGTTTTGCCCGCATCGAGCGTCTTTTCCCTCCCAATGCCCAAGGCGCCCGCCTGGCGGAATGCCTTTTTGCCCGGATTCCCCGTCCGGTCGACCCGAACGACGCCAATCCGCCGGCTCTCCGGGCCGAAATGGTTCCGCTGCTCGCGGAACCAGCCCCGTTGCCCCGAATGGCCGTTACCAGGGAAAGACCGGCTGTCACGCCGACCCCCGAGACGATGCTTCGACCCCCACCCAGGGAGGAAAAGATGGAAGAACAGCCGGGAAAGCGCTCTCTCAAGCGACAAGAGCCCCTTTTCGACACCGTGGACCTGCCCCCTTCCAAACCCGGAGAGAGCGATTTTCTGCAACAACCGCCCGCAGCCAAAAGCGCCGACGATCAGCCGATGCACCTGATCATACCCGATGAACCGTCTGCGGCCAGCGTTGCGGAGGCCAACCGGCGGCGGGACTTTCGAGTCAACGACGAGATTCCCTTTGCCTGGTTGCAGGTCAGCGAAGAGGATTTCCGCTTTCTGGAAACCGGTTTTTTGGCCTACCAGAAACGCGGACTTCCCCTGCTGCCCATGGAAAAGGAGGAGCAGACACTGCTGGATCGTATCGACGAGCGACTGGCCAAGGCGCGTCACCGCAAATCCAATGCGGAACGGTACCTCTTCTGGTACCGCCACCAACTCGATCTCTACTTCCGTCGCGCCAACTTTCCCGAAGAACAGGCTCACTACCTGCAAATGATCCGGCAGTTGTTCGAAATCACCGATCTGTTGCACGAACAGCGGGACGTGGCGCCTCGCATTCTCTCCTGTCTGAATCTGATCAAGCGCCGCGCCGAGCAGCATCGCAAGAGCGAATGGGCGGTCTTTTCCGAACCCGATCCCAACAAACGCCAGGAAGAGGCGCAACTCCATCAGTTGATGCATCAGGAGACGGAAAAGGGGTTGCGGCAACTGGAAGAGGTGGATGCGGCCTGGGGAAAACGTCTGGGATTGCTGGGCGGTGAACTGAATGCCGTCAACTGGCGCATCAAGGATCGCCCCGAAGCGCGTGACCATCCCATGGACACCTTGATCACCTATCCGGTCAACATTTCCACCACCGGCATCGCCTTTCGCACCCATCGCCGGGAGTTGAAGGTGGGGCACCTGCTCATGGTTTCCCTGCGACTGACTGCGGACAACGAGACCTATCAGGATTTTCGCACCCTGGCCAAGGTGGTCATGTTGAAGGATCCCGATCCCACCCACCGTATCCGGGTGGCCACCATGTTCACCTTGCAACAGGCCAAGTTGCAGGAGATGCTCGGAGCCCACATCACCCGGCGGCAGCGCGAATATCTTTCGGGCAGGGTGCAGGTCAAAGGCGGGGCGTGAGGGGGCCGGGAGAGCGAGGGGTATCGCTCTCCCGTCTCCTGATCAGAAAGTCTGCAACACCAGTCCATCCAGCAGCTTCGGTTCGAACCAGGTCGACTTGGGCGGCATGACCTGACCCGCATCCGCCACGGCCATCAAATCGGCCAACCCGGTGGGGAACAGGGAAAAGGCCACCTGCATCTCTCCGGAAACCACCCGCGCTTCCAATCCGGCGGTGCCCCGGGCTCCTCCCACGAAGTCGATGCGCGAGTCCCTCCGGGGGTCGGTGATGCCCAACAGCGGCTCCAGCACATGACGGGAGAGCAGACTGACATCCAAAGCGGCCACGGGGTCGCTCTCCTGTGCCAGTGACTCTTTCAGGCGCAAACGCCACCATTTCCCAGCCAGGAACATGCCGAAGCAATGCGCTTCCACGGGCTTGACCGCCCGGGGCGAGGCCTCCAGCTCGAAGGATTGCCGCAAGGCTTCCAGAAACCCTTCCACCGAGTGGCCGTGCAGATCCCTGACCACGCGGTTGTAATCGAGAATGCGCATCTGGTGATCCGGGAAACAGACGGCCATGAAACGTCCCCAGGGGGCCTCGTCGGGACAGGGATGCCCTGCGGAAACCCGGCTTTGACAGACGGCGGTAGCGGCGGCGCTGCGATGATGCCCGTCCGCCACATAGAGGTCGCCGGCTTCTTCGATGGCCTGAGCCAGACCACTGACCCGCCCGGCCTCGGAAACCACCCAGAGACGATGCCTCACCCCATCCCGCGCCATGACATCCAGTTCGGCGGGACCGGTGCGGCATTCGGCCAGCAGGGACTCCAAGGCGGCGTGACGGCGGTTGACCAGCAGAACCGGTCCGGTATGAGCCCCCAGAGCTTCCGCCAGCCGGGTACGATCCTGCACCTTGTCAGGGCGGGTGTGTTCATGTTTGCGCACCCGGTTGTCCAGATAGGCCGCAACGGAAACCGCGCCCACCAGTCCGGTCTGCTCCACACCGGGGGCGCTCATGCCGTAAACGTAGAAGCAGGGGGTTTCATCCCGCCGCAGCACGCCCTCCCGGCAAAAGGCGGCGAACGTCTCCCCCGCCCGGGCATAAACCCGGACATCGTCCGCGGCAACGTCGTCGGGCAGATCGATTTCCGCCTTGGAAACATGCAAAAAAGAACGGGCGTTCCCAGCAGCCATGCGGGCTGCCTCCTGACGGTTCAACACGTCATAGGGCGGAGAGGCCACATCGGCGGCCAGGGCCGGCAAGGGACGCCAGCCTTGAAACGGTTGCATCACCATCGATCGTCTTCCCTTTTGCTCAAACATCTATTGCGGTCAACGCACCTGCTCGGCCAACCAGGTACGGGTTTTGACATTCAGTACCGTCAGGGCCTCTTCCAGGCGATCCAACACGGGGCCGGCCCGGGAAAGATCTCCCGAGCGGCCCATGGTCTCCAGTCCTCGCGCCAGGAAATAGACCCGCGTGCGCCCCAGGGCGGAAGAGGCCCCCTTGAAACTGTGGGCCGCATCCAATACCTCCTCGGCATCCCGAGCCCCGATGCCGTTGCGAATGCGTTCAATATGGCGGTTCGCATCGGTGAAATAGAGTTCGATGACCTCGCGGGCCAGTTCCATATCGTTGGAGACGGTTTGCATCAGGAAGGGAAAATCGGGGCCTTCCAACCCCTCCTCCAGGCCCTGCAGTTCGGGGGAATCCCCCGGACGGGGCGAGGCCGGAGCCGACTCCGACCCCGGCGATGTTTCGCCACGTCCGTCCAGAACCCGATCCATTTCGGCAAAGAGCCGTTCAGCCCGGATCGGTTTATCGTGAAAACCGTCCATGCCCACTTGCAAGACCCGATCCCGTTCCGTCGGATCGGTGCGGGCCGTCACCGCGATGATGGGCGTATGGGGCAGCCCCTTCTGGGCTTCCAAATCGCGAATGGCCAGGGTGGCCTGGAATCCATCCATCACCGGCATGCCCAGATCCATCAGTACGAGATCGAAGGTTTGGGAACGCATGCGTTCCAGGGCCTGTTGTCCATCGGTGGCCACGATGACCCGATGGCCCTGCATGCCCAGCAGGCGGTCCATCAATTTCTGGGTAAGGGGATTGTCCTCCACCACCAGGATGGAGAGCTGTCTCAAGGCGTTGCCGTTGGCTGCCGCGCCGACGCGCTCCCGATGGCCCGGCGGCTCCCTTTTCCACTCTTCGCCCTCCTCCACCAGAAGGTGGCGGATGCGCGATACCAACGCCTTCTGCTCCCCGCTCAGAATGGTACGCGCCAGCCGGTCGCAGCAGGCCAGAATCTCCAGACGCGCGGATGCCGTCAGACGGAACTGTCCGCCCTCTCCGCCGCGATAACCCCCACCGGACATGGTATCCTCGTGCATACCCCTTTCAGCCCCCAACCTTCTCCTAGAAGTCTTCCACGAATGCTTCCACCCGGCGGTAGGCCCGCTCCAGATTTTCCAGGGAGGAGTCGACCTCCTGCCAATCCCCGGCGGCAGCCGATTGTTCCAGCCGGCGGGCCAGCCGGGTCATTACCGAAGCCCCCATGTTGGAACAGGCCCCCTTGAGTTCATTGGCCGCCTCGACGAGATCCTGTGCCTGTTTTTGATGCCCGCATTCCCGTAACTTGTCAAGCAGTTCGCGTGCGGAAGGCATGAAATGGCGCATCAGCTCCCGGATAACCTCCTCATCGTGCCCAAACAACTGCTGTAACTGAGTGATGTCGATGGGCGGCATGTCGGAGGCGCTTTTGGGAATCCAATACTCCAGCTTTTTGCGCAACTCCTCCGGCGAGACGGGTTTGCTGAGGTAGTCGTCCATGCCCGATTTGAGGCAGCGCTCCCGGTCGCCTTTCATGGCGTTGGCGGTCATGGCGATGACCGGAATGTGCCGCGAGGAGGCCCGATCCATGCGCCGGATGACGTGCGTGGCTTCGAAGCCGTCCATGACCGGCATCTGGCAGTCCATGAGAATCAGGGCGTAGGGCAGGTGGGAGACGGCTTCCACCGCCTCCTTGCCGTTGGAGACGGCGTGAACCGCATAACCCAGTTTTTTCAGCTGCATCACCGCCACCTTCTGGTTGACGGGATTATCCTCGGCCAGCAGCAGCAGTTTGCCCGACTCCAAGGCATCGTAGGCATCCGGTGCCGGTGGAATGGTGGTGGTTTCCTTGTTCTCCGAGGGGACGAAGGCTTCGACGAACGGCATCACCGAGGCGGGATCAACGGCCCCGATCAGGGTTTCCACCAGTTCCAACTGGCGCACGGGTTTGACCAGAACCGCCTGATAGCCGACCTGACGCGCCTGCTCTTCCCAGGATTTGTCGTGGGAATCGGCCAGCACCAGCATGGGAGTGCCGTTGGTAATGCCGCTGGCGCGACACGCTTCCGGGAAATCGAGGCAGGGGATGTCGCCCACCTCTTCCGACACCAGGATCAAATGGAAGGGTTGCCCCTCCAGCCGGGCGGTTTCCAGGGCGGCCAGAGCGGCCTGAGCCCCGATCACCCCGCAGCAGCGGGTTTTCCAGGAGGTGAGGGTGGCGGTCAGTATTTCCAGATCGGAGGCCTGGTCCATGACCAGCAGGATGGAGAGATCCTGCAAGGAGTGGGTATTGAGCTTGTCGCTCTCTTCGGCGGTTTTCAGGGTGGAACGACGCAACGGCAGGGCGAACCAGAAACGCGCACCCTCCCCTTCCACGCTTTCCACGCCGATCTCCCCGCCCATCAGATCCACGAGCCGTTTGCAGATGGCCAGCCCCAGGCCGGTCCCACCGTATTTGCGGGAGGTGTCGCTGGCCTGGGTGAAAGGCTGGAACAGACGGCTGCGCACCTTTTTCGACAGCCCGATACCCGTATCCGAGACACTGAAGAGCAGGCGGATCTCCCCCGGAAATTCGCTTTCCAGCTCGCAACGCACCACCACCTCGCCCTCTTCGGTGAACTTGACGGCGTTGCTGATCAGGTTGAGCAGCATCTGGCGCAAGCGCCCCGGATCGCCACGCAGCACCCGGGGTACTCGCGGGGCCACGAAGGTCATCAGGGAGAGCCCCTTGGCGTGGGCCTGGGAGGCCAGCAGTTCGGCGGCCCCCTCCACCACCGTTACCGGGGTGAAGTCGATCTCCTCCAGGTCGATCTTGCCGGCTTCGATCTTGGAGAAGTCGAGAATATCGTTGATCAGCGAGAGAAGGCTGTCCGCCGACTCTTTGATGATCTCCGAAAACTCCTTTTGTTCGTTGTTGAGGGCGGTATCGAGCAGCAGATCGTTCATGCCGATGATGGCGTTCATGGGGGTGCGGATTTCATGGCTCATGTTGGCCAGGAATTCCGACTTGAGCTGGGAGGCCTCCACCGCGTTGTCGCGCTGCTGACGCAGATCCTTTTCGAGCGTCAGCCGACCGGAAATCTCCTGGAAGACCGCGACCGAACCCACGATCTCGCGACCTTCCATCAGGGGGGTGGTCACGTAGGAGACCGGCAGCATCTGGCCGTCACGGTGGATGAAGAAGTCTTCGTCGATGCGAAAGACCCGTCCCAGCAGGGAGCGATGCACCGGACACTCCTCGGGAGTGACCAGGGTGCCGTCCGGGCGTTTGAAGTGGATGACATCGTGCAGATTGCGTCCCAGCACCTCCGCCTCTTTCCAGCCCAGGAGCTTTTCGGCCCACCGGTTGAGAAAGGTGACCCGGCCTTCGAGGTCGAGACAGTACATGCCTTCGCCCATGGCGTCGGTGATGCGGGTGAGAAAGTCACGGGAGGAGGCGATACGGGCTTCGCCCTGCAGTCGTCCGGTGATGTCGGTGCCGATGGAAACGTACTGGAACGGCCGCCCGGCGGGGGTCATGAAGGGCACGATGGTCATTTCCAGCCAGAAGGGCAGGCCGTCCTTGCGGCGGTTGCAGATCTCCCCCCGCCAGATGTGCCCGGAGGTCAGGGTGCGCCACAACTCCTTGAAGAAGGATTTGGGGTGGTAGGCGCCGTTGAAGACCCGTGGGTTGGCGCCGTGCAACTCCTCCTGGGTGAACTGGGAGGTTTCCACCATCTTGCGGTTGGCATAGGTGATATGGCCGTCCGCGTCGGTGATCAGCAGGGTGGCGTGCTGGTCCAGAGCGACTTTCTGGTGGCCGAGTTCCGCCAGGCTCTCCTGCATCTTGCGGGTGCGCTCCGCCATCATGGCATCCATTTGCTCCCGTTCGGTGACGTCCCGCATGGAGCCTTCGATGCCACGCGGCTTGCCCGCCTGGTCGAGCAGCAGACGACCGTTCAGGGAGATGGGCAACTGGTGGCCCTGACGGCAATAGAGCAGGACATCGAAATCCTCGACCCGTGAGGAAACGCGCAGGATCTCCTGCAGTTCATCCCAGTAGATGGGATCGACGCAGAATTCCACCAGACGCCGTCCCAGCATCTCCCGGGGACGATAGCCCAACAACCGGTGGCAACCCGGACTGATGAAGCGAATGCGCCCGTCCCGGTCCACGTTGAAATAGACTTCGCTGATGGTTTCGCACAGGGATTCGAAGGTGCGCACCGACTCCCGCAGGGCGTTGAGTTCCTGCTGCATCAGGGAGGCATCGCGCACGATGAGCAGATCGGCGCCTTCCGCGCCGGAAAGTCCGTGGGAATGGCCGTTGAAGGCGATTTCGAAGTAGGCGAGGCCGCTGTCGGCCCGGCCCTTGAGGGGCAGCGCCACGGTACACTCGCCCAGAAGCTGGGCCATGTTGCAGATGGGACATTGGGTAGCGGCGGGCAGGGTGATGCGGCGGGAGACCTCGATCCACCAGGCCTCCGCTCCCCCCCAGGGTTGGGTCATCTCCTGCAGCGCACCGCTGACCAGCACCAGCGGCTGATCTTCCATGCGCAAGGCGTATCCGTAGGACGCCATATCGACTTGCTCCATCCAATGGCAGACATTCCCAGTTGCAATAGCGAGTTTAACAGGTAGCAAGGGGCTTGGGGAGGGGGAAGGTCTCCCGTCTTGATTTTTAGAATGGTTTTGAAATACTGTTGCCCGAATCGAAACAGGTGAACTCTGATAAAGTGCGGGTCTCGGGCCATGAATGGAGTCAAAATCACCCTCAGCAACCTGGGTCCGTTGCGCTATGCGGAATTCGAGCCAGGCCCTTTTACGATCATCTGTGGGGAAAACAATACCGGGAAAACCTACGCCACCTACGCCTTGTTCGGTTTCCTCAACTTTTGGCACGAAGGTGGGGTTGCCTTTCCCGTTCCGGACCAAGAGGTGGACACCCTCCTTAAACAGGGCACCTTGAAATTACCAATAGCATCTCTATTAAAACAGGTCAATCCATTTTTGGAGGATATTTCCGATCAATTCAGCAAAAAGCTACGAGTTGTTTTCGCTGCTGACGCTTCTTTTTTCCCATTAGCCAAGATTCGGGTAACAATAGAGAAAGACGTACTGAAACCGCTCACCTACTTCGAGCAG
>JADGAQ010000019.1 GCA_015231925.1 Magnetococcales bacterium | reverse complement strand
GAAAAGTCACCTGGGCCAGGCCCTCTTCCCGGTGTTGGTAGGGCGGAACCGTACCTCCCGACACCACCTTGGCCAATTCCGGGTTCGATTCGTCGAGGATCTGAATGTGGCGCTCCTTGTCCCGGGGGAGGAACTCCTCCGTTCCCAGGCGTCGGTTCACCTCTTGAATGGTGTTGTTGTCCAGAAAAGCCTCCCCTCCGTCGGGACGCAAAATGCGAAACTCCAGAATCGCCGGATCACGACGGATATCCTGGATGAAATCCCGGGCGATATTGGCATAACCCGCCATCATGATGGTTCCCAGACCGCTGCGAATATTGCCGACCATCAGGCTCATGGCGCGTTCGTTCTGCGCCAGGATGGTGTTTTTCTGGTGATCGATAAAAAACAGAATGATAAAAGTAAGAGATAAAAGCAGAAGAGACGCGGTCGCCAAAATAACTCTTATGGTAATGCTTATTGACCTCTTTTGCTTATCGGAAGGCGGTGCTGTATCGCGTTGATCGGGCATCGGCCTGTATCCTTGTGGCGGTGTTCAAGTTTACGGCATTTTGCCCTCTCTTCGGACGGAAAGCCACCGATTTGCCTTGGTGTCACCGAAGGGCCCGCTGTGGAGAGGGTAAAAAGGGCTCGCATTCGGAGGGGAGTTTGGGGGATAATCGAGACTTTTACGGGTGGTTGTTCTTTCGGAAGGGGGCTGACATGTGTGAGTGCGGCTTGACACGGCGGGGCGTGTTGACGGGCCTGGCGGCGGGTTCGGTGGTTGCGGCGCTGCCGGTATTGGCCGGGGCCAGGGATCCGGGGCATGTCCCGCCGGTGAGCGCGGTGACGGCGGAGCAGGCGTTGCAGCGTCTCAAGGAGGGCAATGCCCGTTTCGTGTCCGGCAAGTCGATGCATCCCAACACCTCGCTGGCCCGCTTGCAGGAGACGGTCAAGGATGGGCAGCATCCCTTCGTGAGTGTACTTTCCTGCGCCGACTCACGGGTTCCGGTGGAGCTGATTTTCGATCAGGGGGTGGGGGATCTCTTCGTCATTCGCGTGGCGGGCAATGTCTCCGACATCGATGAGATCGGCACCATCGAGTATGGCACCGGGCATCTGGGCACGCCGCTGGTGCTGGTGCTGGGTCACACCAAGTGCGGGGCGGTGACGGCGGTGGTCAAGGGTGACAAGGTGGGGGGGCAGATTCCCCTGCTGGTGGACAACATCGTGCCGGCGGCCAATCGCATCAAGTCCAAGGGTCTGGCCGGGGAGGCCCTGATTGCCGATGCCATCAAAGAGAACGTGCGGCAGTCGATGAGTGATCTGGTGCGGCGTTCCACGGAGGTGGAGCATTTGATTCAGGCGGGTCGGTTGCGGGTGGTCGGCGCGGTGTACAACCTGGAAACCGGAACGGTGGAGTGGTTGTAGGTTTTGTTTTTTTGATAAAGCCATGAAAATGGCTTTATCTGTTTTATCTTTTAGTTATAAAAAGGGTTGGGGGAGTCTGAGGGGGAGCTCTGCTGCCCCCTCAGGACTTTTCCTTTGACTTTTTAATTTTATTGAGGTTTTGAAGTTGACTTAATAAATATAATTATTTTTTCTTTAAGAGATTCAAAGAAAAAACCAAAAAGTCAAAGGACAGAACATTTTCTTTTTTTGATACTTAAAATATTAAAAGGCGGATTTATCGCCTCACCCAGCGTCGCAGCCTTGCCGCCACGCCTCCCCAGGCGGCCAGGCGTTTCAACCCGGACGAGAGCCCCTCCAGAAGCCGGTGCAGGCCGACAAGCGTCATACTGCGCATCCCCACGGGCAGAATCCACACCGTGCCGCACTCGCGGCGATTGGTGGCGAATAGCCGTTTGTGGTCGCCTTCCCCCTCGGTGAAGTCGAACCAGTCCGCCACGTTCCCCCGGAACAGCTCCTCCAGCGCCAGCCACTGCAAAACCGTGCCGCAGGACCAGCGGGCATACTCCGGATCGTAACCCAGCCAGGCATAACGCCACGCACCCTCCTGCCAGGGCGTGTAGAGGTAACTTACCGGTCTTTGTCCGTGCCACAGCAGAAATCCCCACCATCGACCCGCTTCAGCCAGGGCGCGGGTGGTTTGCCGGAACGCCTCATCCCGGGGCAGCCCCGCATCCAGCAGCCGCTCCTGATAGGTTCGTTCCGAAACCATCGCCGCCGCGCGCAGATAGTCATCCACCTCCTCCGGTCGATGACAGCACTGAAAACGCAGCCCCCCCTGTTCGGCGTCGAGGGCGGCCCGGACCTTGCGCCGCAGGGTGGAACGGCTTTTGGCGGAGAAATGGTTCTGCAGATAGGCCTCGAAGGTACCCCCCAGGGCCACGCCGTAACGAGGGTAACGTTGCGTCAGATAGTGCAGCCGCCCGCCCTCCAGTCGAAAACGCGGCGTCTCCGCCTCAAGGGGCCAGGAGCGCAGCAGCAGCGCCCCGCTTTCCGGGGGGAAGGGCACCTCCCGATTGGAGAGAATCGCCTCGGAAGAGGGTTCCCGCACCACCACCTTCAGACGGGGACGCGCCACGATCCAGGGGCCGAAATAGAGGCGGAAGGCAACCGCGACCGCCGCATCGGTCGGGGTGGTGGTCAGGGAAAACGCTCCTGCAGCGCGGCAACCACCCGTTGCACCAACTCCGGCCAGTCATTGCGTTGCGCCTGGCGGAACAGACGCATGGAGGCGTACCAGGGCGTGGACTCCCCGGAAAGACGCCAGCGCCAGTCGGGGACGTAGGAGAGCAGGGTCCATACCGGACGACCCATGGCTCCGGCCAGATGGGCGGGTGAGGTGTCGGGGGTGATGACCAGATCCAGTTGGGCCACCACCCGTGCAGTGGCGGCGAAATCGGGCAGCGCGGGACGCAGCATGCTTTCGGCCCAGGGGTGGTTGCCGGGGGCCTCGCTGCCCGGCCCGACCTGCAGCGAGACGAAACGCAGTCCCGGCAGCGCCAGCAGCGGTTCCAGAGAGGCAAAGGGAATGGAGCGGTACTGGTCCCGGGCGTGGTCGGTGTTGCCCTGCCAGCAGAGGCCGATCAGGGCCTTGACGCCCTCCCTCGGCAGCGGCGGCTCCAGGGGGGCGGGCGCGGTGATGTAACCCCCGGCGGCGGGCAGATCGCGATCCTCGATGCCCAACACCCGCAACAGGCTCAGGGCGGGAATCCACAGGTCGAATTCGGGCAACGGCGTGCCGTAGGCCACCACCTGCACCGTGCCGGGCAGATCGTGCAACAGGGTCAGCAGACCGATGGGCACTTCCAGAACCACCCGACCGCCCCGCGCCGCCAGCATGGGCATGAAGCGGGCCAACTGCAGCATGTCGCCGAAACCCTGTTCCGTGGCCACCAGCAGGGTGCGCCCGGCGAGAGGTTCCCCCTTCCAGATGGGTTGTGGGAAAACGCGGGCCTTTCCGTCCGGGCCGGGGGTGGTGATGCGGTATTCGAAACGCTCCCAGCCCTCGGTGAAGCGACCGGTGGCCAGCAGGGCCAGGGCCAGGGCCAGTTGGGCGGGTTGGTATTCGGCATCGAAACCCAGGGCGCGTCGCAGGGAGCGCATCCCCGCTTCGAACTGTCCCAGCTCCAGCAGCGTCACCCCCAGATTGTGGTGGGTCTCCTTGGCCAGATCGCGGCTTTCGGCGTCGACGGGGTTTTTGGGCAGCAGGGCCAGGGTCTCCTGAAAGACGGCGATGGCCTCCTCCAGCCGGTCGGCGGCAAACAGGGCCTCGCCCAGCAGCAGATGAAAGGCCGGGGCCCGAGGCGCCAGTTGCACGGCCACGCGATTGGCCTCCACGGCGGCGGCGTGCTGTTTGAGCTTGCCCAGGGTGATGCCCAGGTTGCTCCAGGCGGGCAACAGGGAGGGGTTGAGTTGCACCGCCTCCTGAAAAGAGCTGACAGCGAGGGCGGTTTGCTGCATCTTCAGCAACAGCGAGCCGATGTTGTTGTATAGTTCGGCATCCTGGGGCGTCAGGGCCAGTGCCTGGCGATAGGCGTCGAGGGCCAGGTCGAAACGCCCCATGCGTTCCATGAGTGCGCCCAGATTGTGCAGCGCCTCGGTGTAATGGGGCCGCAGGGTGAGCGCCCGGGTCAGAGCGTCGGCGGACTCCTTGATCCGGCCCATGCGCAGATAGAGGGAGCCCAGATTGTTCAGGGGCTCGGCATCTTCGGGGCGCAGGGTTTGGGCCTTCACCATCAGGGGCAGGGCCTCCTCGAAACGCCCCCACGATTCCAGCAGCACGGCCAGATTGTTCAAGGCCTGGGCATGGGTCGGCTGCAGGGTGAGTACTTTGCGATAAGCCTTTTCGGCCTGTTCCAGGAGGCCCTGTTGATGGGCCTCGGCCGCTTCGCGAAAGAGCAGGCTGGGGTTGAGAGCGGAATTGAGGTTTTCCCCGGACATGGGCGGCCCCGAAGAGCTGGAGTGAACCAACGTGCAAACCATCCATGATAGTGTCGGCGACAAAGGAAAAGGAAGATGAAAAAGGCGGGTATCGGTCTTGGAGGGTCTCTGTTGCTCTGTTGCGGCACGGTGATGGCGGCGGAAGTGCCGATGCGGGCGGTGGCCCTCTTCGCCTCGGGAGTGGGCTATTTTCAGCATGCCGGTCCGGTAACGGCCCCGGATGCGGTGCGCCTCTCCTTCAAGGAGGAGCAGATCGACGATCTGCTGAAGTCCCTGGTGGTGGAGGATGTGGACGGGGGCTCGGCGCTGCAGGCGGTCTATCCCTCGCGGGAGCCGCTGGAGAGGCTGTTGGCGGGCTTGCAGGTCGATCTCTCCGACGATCCGGGGGTCGGGGAGCTGTTGACCCGTTTGCGGGGGGCGCGAGTCTCCGTTACCTTTCAGGGCGAGGTGTTGAAAGGACGCATCACCGGTGCGGAACAGCGACCGGTGGTGATGGACGCCAAGGGGGAGGCCGGCAACGACTGGGTGGTCAATCTCGCCGGGGAGGAGGGCATGTTGCGCAGCCTGCCCTGGCGGGAGGTGCGTGGCCTGCAGGTTCTGGATGAGCGGGTGCGGCAGGATCTGGGGCGGGCTCTGGAGATCCTCGACGGCAACCGGGGCAAGGAGCGCCGTGAAGTGGTGATTCCCATTCCGGGTCAGGGGGCCAAACGGGTGCGTCTGGGTTACGTGATGGAGAGCCCGGTGTGGAAGAGCGCCTGGCGCCTGAGCCTGCCCGCCGTCGAGGCCAAAAGCGGCAAGAGCCGCCTGCAGGGGTGGGCCATCGTGGAGAATCAGAGTGGTCAGGATTGGAAGGACGTGCGTCTGACCCTGGCCTCCGGCAGGCCGATCTCCTTCATCGAGGAGCTTTCCAAACCCTGGTATCGCCCCCGGCAGCGCATCGTCGATCCCCTGCAACTGCGGGCGGCGCAGGAGCGGGAGCTGGAGATGCAGAATCGCGGTCAGGCGCAGCGGCAGATGCTGCGTTCCGCCGCGCCGGCCGCCCTGGCCAAGGCCGGCGGCGGGCGGAACCTGATGATGGACAACGAGGTGGCGGCGGAACGGGAGCAGGCCTGGGAGACGGCCTTGCCCGATCCGGGACCGGAGGCGATTCTGGCCAGCGGGGAGCAGGCGGGAGAGACTTTCGTCTTCAAGGTGGAGGGGGTCAATCTGGAACGGGGTCAGGGCGCTATGCTGCCCATCGTCTCGGCGCCGCTGGAGGTGGAGCGGCTGACCCTCTTCGATACCGGCATGGCGGGCGGCGGACGCAGCATGCGGGCCCTGAAGGTGGTCAACACCACCGGCGGCGCCTTGCCTCCCGGACCGGTGACCCTCTACGACGGGGATCTCTATGCCGGCGAGGCCCGTTTCGAGCATCTGTCGGCGGGGGCGGATCAGCTCTTGTCCTACGCCTTGGACCTGGACGTGGAGGTGGTGCGCCAGGGTGGTCCCACCCAGCGTCGGCTGGAATCGGTGAAGATGGTCAAGGGGGTGTTGGAACTCTCCCGTCGGGAGAAGCGGGTGCAGCGTTACAGCGTGCGCAATCGGGGCAAGGAGGCGCGTCAGGTGGTGGTGATCCAGCCACGGGAGGCGGGCTGGGAGATGGTCTCTCCCGCGACGCGCAAGGAGACGGGACGCAGTTGGCGTTTGCCGATGACGGTGGCAGCCGGGGCGCAAGCGCCCTTGGAGGTGGTGGAAGAGCGTTTGCAAAGCCAGCAGGTGGCCCTGTTGACCAGCAATGAGGCCTCTTTGAGCCTGCTGGTGGCGGAGGAGGGCATGGAGGCCTCGGTGCGCAAGGGGTTGGAGGGGCTGCTGGCCAAACGCCGGGAGTTGGGGGAGGTGGAGGCGCGCCTGAAGGTGCAGCAGGAGGAGTTGCAGCGTTTGGAACAGGAGCAGGGGCGTTTGCGGGAGAATCTGCAGACGGCGCCCGGTGACAGCCGTTTCCACTCCCGCATGTTGGAAAAGCTCGATGCGGTGGAAAATCGCATCGAGGGGGTGCTGGCCCAGATGGAGAAGCTGCGCAAGGAGCTGGAGAACGGCAAGGCGGCTTTGGAGAAGGAGTTGCTGCTGATGTCGTGAAAATCAGCCCATCCGGGGAGGTGAGCCCTCCTCCGGATCGGGTGCGGTGGTGCGATTCTTCCGGAGATGCGTTGACGATAAGAGAATGGAAGTATATTAAAAAAATGAAGCGGACACCTTGCCCGCCGGCCCCTATCGAAACGCGCTACGTTGGGAGGACATTTCATGGCAGGTAAAAGACAACACATGCTGGTTCTGGTTGCAGGTCTCGTTATGGGCGTAGCAACGGTTCCGTTGAGTCTGAGCGCCGGGGAGGTTGTCTCGAAAATAGCCCGGGGAGGTCAGCTTTACGACAAGTGGTTCGAGGTTTTGGATGTGGAGGCTCCTGCCGTGGCCCATCCGGCCTATCCTCCCTCGGGGGGCTATGCCGACAAGGCCAAGGACACCTGGCGCTGCAAGGAGTGTCATGGCTGGGACTATCGGGGCAAGGAGGGGGCCTATGCCACCGGGAAACACGCCACGGGAATCGTGGGTCTGGCCCGGTTCCAGGGGGGGGATGCGGCCAAGGTTCGAACGATCCTCTCCGACGCCAACCATCGCTATGGGGAAAACCTGAACGAGGTGGATCAAGGGGATTTGGCGCTTTTCGTCACCCAGGGGCAGGTGGATATGGATCTCTGGATCGATCGGGCCACCAAGGCGGTCAAGGGCGATGCGGGGCGGGGGCAGGGGTTGTTCAACACCATTTGCGCCAACTGTCACGGCAAGGATGGCCGCATGGTGAAGGAGATGCCGCCGGTAGGCAAGGTGGCGTCGGACAATCCGTGGGAGACGTTGCACAAGATTCTCAACGGGGAGCCTGGAGCCAAGATGCCGGCGTTGCGTGCGCTGGATACCCAGGTTTCTGTGGATATCCTCTCCTACGCAGTCACGCTTCCCAAGGACAAATAGCCACGAGGCGGGGATGTTCCGGGGGAGTCATCCCCCGGAACGATCGGCCTTGCCGAAGCGGACAGTCGTTCAGTGTTTGTGTTCGCAAAGGCTGGAAACACGACCGGCGATAGCTTGCTGAGGCGGGGTCAGGACGTTGAAGAGGTCGCGGAATCCCTGCTTGACCTCCAGTTGATGTTGCCAGAAGGTTTCCCAGGCGCGTTGGGAGACCTCCTCCTGAGGGAGGGGCAGCAGTCCCTCTTGATGGAAAGGTGGTATGGGGCGCATGTCGCGGGTGGCCAGCACCAATTTCTGGAAGGCTTCCCAGGCCTGAGACTGCTCTTCGAGGATGCCCAGGCGGCGTTTCATGGCCTCCAGTCCCCCTTGTCGCGGTCCCAGACCTTCCCAGGCCATGGCGCTTTCGCCGCCGCTCCAGGCCATGGGCACATGACAGATACCACCGCAACCCTCCGCATCGGTCGCCAGGTCTTCCGCACCGAAGCTTGTCATCGGGGTGACGGCCAACAGTGTAGCCAGACCGATTCCTGCCCAGAGCGCGTTCATCCCCATCTCCTCCCTGTGTCAAAGAGCCCATGGTTTCGCTTGTGGCATAGACGTCGACTTGAGGGTTAGACTGGCTATGAATGGTAAAGTTCATAATAAAAATAAAATCAATCAGGATGGCGGCGCGGATCAGCGTCTGGGCAGACCCAGGGCGAGGCGTCCTCCGAAATAGGCGGCGAAGGCGATCTGCTTCAGGGTGAACAGCAGCATGAAGGGGGCGCGAAAGAGGAGGGGCATACCGGCCTTTTGCAGGGCGCGTTCGGAAAAGTGGATTCTGTTGAGAATATCGATAACCTCTTCATGGAGAGGACGTTTTTTCCCGGAAGCGGACGTGTCGTGAATGCGGTATTTCATGATGCCCTCCGCTTTGACGATGGGGCCGCAGAAGACCAGATACCAGCAATAGGAATCGCTTGCGCTGGTATAATAGCGAGTAAAAAAGTGAGGTTGTGCATAATGACCATTTAAAATATCTCTCTTGTAGATTCCGTTATATATAGAATCATCGGCGATCCAGGGAATACACCAGTATCTCCAGAGGCGCAGATAGGCATTGCTGGTTTCGAGGAGGGCGACGTCCAGTCGCGAGGGCGTCGGATGTGGGTTGTCATGGGCATCGATGAAGGTCTTGATGCCGAACCCGCCTATGGAATCCGGATTTAAGGCAATACGGGACATTATCGAAGAGATCCAGTCAGGCGACCAGAGATCATCCCCAGCAGCCCACATGAAATAGTCTCCTTTGGCTGCGGAGAGGACGAAGTTGAAATTGGCCAATCCGCCGATATTGGTATTCTGACGAATAAGTCTGACACGGGGGTCGTTCCGGACCCTCTGTTCGACCCATTCAAAGGTGCCGTCAGTGGATTGATTGTCGGAAATGATCAGATCATAATTGACATAGTCTTGGGACAGCAGGGATTCCAGGCTTGCCTTGATGTAGGGCATGGCATTATAAACAGGAACTCCGATGCTGACAGAGGGCGGATTCCGGATCATCAATTGCTCCTGAAATCAGGGTGGCTGACTGGGACGGGTTCTATCGGACCGGATAAGGGTACGATGGCTGAAACCTTGGGGCAAGGAGGCATTTGCGATTGTAAATGACAATCGGAAGTATAATACAGATATATTGTTAAACCTTGCCTCTTTTGTTAGGTTGTGGCTGTAAGGGGAATTGGGCGAGGTGGTGTAACGTGTTGTTTGGTAAGGTGGTCTTCGTTGGTATCTGGGTGTGTTTGGATAGTCGATGACTCGCATTTATTATACAAAACCAAGCATCACCGAACGCGAAGTCCGCTATGCACAAGATGCGGCCCTTCATGGTTGGGGTGCGCGGTGCTACGACTATATCGAACGCTTCGAAGCCCTGTTTTGTCAGCATCTGGGGGTGAAACACGCCATTGCCACGTCGAGTTGCACCGGGGCTCTCCATATGGGATTGGCCGCACTCGGGGTGGGGCCGGGTGATGAGGTGATTCTCCCCGATCTGAGCTGGATCGCCACGGTGGCTCCCGTAACCTATCTGGGAGCCAGACCCGTTCTGGTGGATGTGCTGCCGCATACCTGGTGTCTGGATCCGCAACAGGTGGAGCGGAAGATCGGCCCTCGGACCAAGGCCATCATCGCCGTACACCTCTACGGCAACATGGCCGATATGGATGCGCTGCTCGATCTCGGTCGTCGGCATGGCGTTCCAGTGGTCGAGGATGCCGCGGAAGCCATCGGATCGCAATGGCGAGGCCAGCGGGCCGGTTCCCTGGGACGTTTCGGCGTGTTTTCCTTTCACGGCAGCAAGACCCTGACCACCGGTGAAGGCGGGCTTTTCGTGACCCAGGATGAGGATCTGTACGAAAAGGTCCTCACCTTGAGCAATCATGGTCGTTCCCGACGGCAGTCCCGACAATTTTATCCGGATACCATCGGTTTCAAGTACAAGATGTCCAATCTGGAGGCGGCCATCGGCTGTGGACAGTTGGAGCGGGTGGACGAGTTGATTGCCCGCAAACGAGCCATTTTCGAAGGGTATGTCGAGGCGCTGGCCCCGGTTGCGGCGCAAATCGCCATGAATCCGGAGCCGGTCGGTACGGTGAACGGATATTGGATGCCGACACTGGTCTTTCCTCGAACGGAGCCTTTTCAACGGGACCAGTTGCTGGCGATCTTTCGTGAGGAGCAGGTCGATGCCCGGGTCTTCTTCTGGCCACTGAGCGAGTTGCCGTCCTTTTCTCCGCATCCGCAGCATCGGGTCAGCCATTCATTGTATTCCAGGGCTGTCAATCTGCCCTCCTATCATGATCTGTCGGCGGACGATGTTGGGCGCATTGCCGAGTTGGTCATCCGTTGGCTTTCGGATGGGTAACCGTGAACGAGTTGGCAGCAGAGAAGGGGATTGTTTCGGAGAGGGCTGCGGGAAAGATGGACAGGATTCAACTCGCCCGGAAGGTTCGCGCCATCAAACAGGTGGATGGCGGCCAGTGCGACTTTGACATTTTGGTGCGGCGTTCCGACGGGAAAGTGATTGGCCGCCTCTCTCCACTGCGGCCGGCCACGCTCGGCGAGGGTGACCTAATCGCCAAACTGACCGCCTGGCGCAGCCGATGGATGCACTGTTTCCTGACCCAATTTGCCGCGACGCCCTCGCGAACGGCCAAGTGGCTGGAGCGGGTGGTGTTGCCTTCCGACGAGCGGGTTCTGTTTCTGATTCATACCGAGGCCGGAGTGCCCGTAGGGCATATCGGCGTGTGCGGTCTGAGCCCGGAGCGGGCGGAACTGGATAATCTGGTCAGGGGGGAAGTGGGGGGGGACATCCAACTGATCTATTATGCCGCACAGGCACTGCTGAGGTGGATCTGCGGTGAATTGAAAATCTTAACGATTAACTTGCATGTTCTTTCAAGTAATAGCAGGGCGATAATCCTTTACGAACGGCTTGGTTTCCGTCAAATTAATCGTGAAAGGCTCTACCGGGAAATAACCGCCGATGGGGTGAACCATTATTCCGGTGAACGACGTGAAGGTGACGAAGAGGCGAATTTTCAGTATATCGAAATGGTTCTGGCTTGTGAAAACACCTCCTGCAGCGATCCCGCGTGATTGGTTTTCACTCCTGCCGGAGAGGTGGGGCGCTTTGGTGTTCGTGGCATTGGCCCTTTATCGGGGCGGAGATGTGAAAGCGGATGTGGGAAACGAATTCGTGATCGATGAGGTGCGCAGAAAACCATGGCGATAAAGCGGGTCGTGGTGACCGGTGCAAGAGGTTTTCTGGGTAGTCAAACTCTTCCCTCGTTGCTAGACAGAGGTTACGAGGTCTTTGCCCTGAGTCGGGAGGTGGTGTCGGCGGATCACGGGGTGACCTGGGTTCAGGGGGATATACTGGATCCCAGGTCCATGCAGCGCGTGCTGGAGAACATCCGACCGAGTCACTTGTTGCATTGCGCCTGGATTACCACTCCAGGTCATTTCTGGTCGGCTGCCGAAAATTGGGATTGGGTGGCGGCCAGTCTCTTTCTGGCGCGAAATTTTGCCGCCTGCGGAGGCAAACGACTGGTGGCTGTGGGGACGTGTGTCGAATACGATATCTTCGATGCCGCCTTGCTGCGAGGCGAACCCTGTCGGGAGGATGTGACGCCACTTGTGCCTCATACGGCGTATGGACAGGCAAAACATGGTCTTGGCAGAATGTTGCACCATCTTTCCGCTCATCTGCATCTGAGCATGGCCTGGGGGCGAGTGTTTCAGCCTTACGGGGAAGGGGAACCTGAAGGAAAATTGCTCTCTCATGTGGCGGGCGCTTTGGCGAGGAATGAGCCGGTATTGGTGACATCGGGTCAACAGAAGAGGGATTTCATCGAAGCCCGGGATGCCGGACGGGCCCTGGCCATCCTGTTGGATAGCGATCTGCAGGGGGATGTCAACATCGGTACCGGCAAGGGAACCTCCGTAGCGGAGGCAGCCCGGCTGTTAGGCCATCTGGCGGGTAAGCCTTCTTTAATCCGTCTTGGCGCGCTTCCGGTTCGAGCCGGTGACCCCCCCTGTCTGGTGGCCGATACCCAACGGATGCAAACGATTGGTTTTGTGCCGCTGCGGACGCTGGAAGAGGGGCTGCGTCATCTGCTTTCCGTGCAGGGATTGACCATTTCCGAGGCCTCATGATGCGATCATTCGACGGAAGGATGAGTGGAATTCCGGACCCTGGGGATGCCGGCGGTGAACAATGCCCTCCGAGATGGCAACGTTGGCGGGATCGACCTCGCCTTGCATCGGTACAGATTTACGAGGGGAACGATTTCTTCTCCTCCGGATTGGGGTCGGAGTGACCCTCTTGCATGCGAGGGGCGGTCAGTAACCGGGGAATGTGGATTGCTGTTTGTTCTTCCCTAAAAAATGAAAATACCGGTTTGCTATAGGAGTGTATTGTATGGCTGAATATTGTTGCAGATTTTGCAATAGTCCATTAAGAAGCAGTATGGTTGATCTTGGAAGTTCCCCCCTCTCCAATTCCCTGCTCAAACCCGGGGATTTGGCGGAGCGGGAGAGCGTCTTTGCTTTGCACCCCATGGTTTGCGAGGTCTGTTTCCTGGCTCAATTGCCCCCGTTACAGACCCCTCAGACCATTTTTCAGGAGTATGTCTATTTTTCTTCCTATTCCGACAGTTGGTTGGAACATTGCCGCCGCTATGTGGCGGAGGTGAGTGAGCGACTCGCTTTGGGGGCAGGAAGTCGGGTGGTGGAGATCGCCAGCAACGACGGTTATCTCTTGCGTTATTTCAAGGAGCGGGGCGTTCCCTGTCTGGGGGTGGAGCCGGCGCGAAACGTGGCCGAGGTGGCACGCTCCCGGGGTATCGAGACCGTTTGTGAATTTTTTGGACTCTCCCTGGCTCGGGAATTGTTGGCCAAGGGTTGGCAGGCCGATCTGGTGGTGGCCAACAACGTTCTGGCGCATGTGCCCGATCTGAACGATTTCGTTGCCGGTTTGGCCGCGCTGCTCAAGCCCGACGGGTGTCTTACCGTGGAGGTGCCGCATCTGTTGCGTTTGCTGGCAAACAATCAGTTCGATACCATTTATCACGAACATTTTTCCTACTTTTCCCTGATGACTCTGCGGAAAGTAGCGGAAGCCCACGGTCTGACGATTTTTGACCTGGAGGAGCTTTCCACCCACGGCGGCTCGTTACGGCTCTATTTTGCACCTGTTTCGTCGGGCAGGGGGATACAAGCGGGGGTGGAGAGGGTGTTGCGGCAGGAAATCGAGGCCCGGCTTGACTCCCTGGAGGCCTATCAGGGCTTCGGGCAGCGGGTGCAGGGGATTCGGGAGGCTTTGCGAGGCTTTCTCTCCGAGGCGCGGCGCCTCGATAAACGGGTGGTTGGTTACGGCGCTCCCGCCAAGGCCACCACCCTGCTCAATTATTGCGGGATTGGCGCGGATCTGCTGCCCTTTACCGTGGATCGGAATCCGTACAAACAGGGGTGTTTCATTCCAGGGGTGCGGGTGCCCATTCAACCGGTGGAGGCGCTGCGACCGGCTCAACCCGATTATGTACTGATTTTGCCCTGGAATCTTCGGGAGGAGGTCATGAGCCAATTGGCTTGGATTCGGGAGTGGGGTGGGCAGTTTGTCGTGCCGATTCCCCGACTTGAGGTGTTGGGATGATCTTCTTGCCGACGCCGCTGCCCGGCGTTTGGCGGGTGGAATTGGAGCCTCTGGAAGATGAACGGGGCTTGTTTGCCCGCAGCTGGTGTCGGCAGGCTTTTTTGGAGCGGGGTTTGTCGGGGGATCTGGTGCAGTGCAATCTCTCGTGGAATCGCAAGCGGGGTACGCTGAGGGGGCTGCACTGGCAGGAAGCGCCTCATGGCGAGATCAAGTTGGTGCGGTGTATTCGGGGGAGCATTTGGGATGTGGTGGTGGATTTGCGGCGCGACTCCCCTTGTTACGGGCGATGGCACGCGGTGGAACTCGATGCCGGGAGTCGTCGGGGGCTCTATATTCCGGAAGGCTTGGCGCATGGGTTTCAGACCTTGAGTGACGATACCGAGGTCTTTTACCAGATGTCGACTTCTTACGTCCCCGAAGCGGCTCGGGGGATTCGGTGGAACGATCCGGCCTTTGGTATCGCCTGGCCTTTGCCGAACGAGGTGATTCTGTCCGAGCGGGATGCCAGCTTTCCCGATTACCGTTGACTATTTAGATGGGCGGTCTGTCAATATAACAGAAAAGTCAAAAGACAGAACATTTCCTTTTTTTTGATACTTAAAAGATAACATATTGAAAGGCTGTGACTACTTTTCTCCGCAGGCTCCGGGGGCGCAGCGGTCCGGACGGTCTTTCATGTGCAGCAGGCGTTGATGATCCTGGCGGAAAAAGGCGGTCTCGCGGCCTCCCCGGGCCAGGGCCTGCAAAACGGTCATGGCCCAGTCGGGCAGTTCCGGGTGAAGGCGATAGTAGACCCACTGCCCGGCGCGACGGTCTTGAACCACCTGTTCCTTGCGTAGCAAGGCCAGATGACGGGAGATCTTGGGTTGGATCTCCTCCAGGGCATGCCCCAGTTCGCAGACGCAAAGCTCCCGTTCTTCCAGAAGCAGCAACAGACAACGCAGGCGGGTTTCGTCCACCAGGGTCTTGAGCAGGGCATCGGGTGTCATCATGGCGTCATGGGTAGGTGAAGTGGTCGGAAAGGGGATTGTCCAGCCACTGCGCCAGGGTTTGCGCCGTGGCGTCCTTCTTCGACAGGATCGGGTCGCTCACCGGCCAGTGGATGCCGAGGGCGGGATCGTTCCAAAGAATACCCGATTCCCCTTTCGGGTTGTAGCAGTTGGTGACCAGATAGTTGATTTCGGCAAAGTCCGACAGCACGCAAAAGCCGCGGGCGAATCCCGGCGGAGCCCAGAGTTGTACCCGGTCGGAGGCGTCGCACTCCAGGGTGAAGGCTTGTCCCAGGGTTGGCGAGCCCTTGCGAATATCCACGGCGACCAGCATGGCGCGGCCCACGGCGACCCGCATCAGCTTGCCCATGGGGGGATCCCATTGAAAATGCAGGCCCCGCACCACGCCGCCCACCGATCCGGAGTGGTTCAACTGCACGAAGTTTGCGGGCAGACCCAACTCGGCGAAGAAGTCGCTGCGCCAGACCTCGGTGAAAAATCCGCGTCCGTCAGGGTAGACCTGCTGGCGCACGATGAAACAATCGGGAAGGGGGGTGGCTTCACGGATGAAGGGCATGGCAAGAGAGATCCCAAAGCAGGTTGACGCTCCGCTATTATTACGGCAATCTGCCCTCGGCGGGCAAGTTTCCTGGCGAGGTGCGGTGCGATCGAGGGGGGGATATAGGTTAAATCCTTTGACTTTCAATATGTTATCTTTTTAAGTAGCAAAAAAAGGAAATGTTCTGTCCTTTGATGTATTCTTTATCAGAAATATTTTTTCAGTATTGTTGATAGGCGTAACTATACCGCGTCCACTTTGGAATGCGTCATTTTTCTGTAACTATTCAGGATCCCGCGCAGCGCGATATGACGAAGTCAACGGCGAAAGGAAAAGTCCCAGGGGTGCCCCCTGGACCCGTTGGGGGGGATAATCCCCCCCAAACCCCCGTATATTTGAACAGATACTGATTGGCCAAAATAATACTAATAAAGTCAAAGGATAGAACATCTCATTTTTTTATTTTTTAAAGTCAAAATATTAAAAGGCCAAAAAGGCTACACCGGAGGATTTGTTGGACAACCTGGCCATCAAGGCGCGCAACGTCGGCAAGGAGTACCTGCTGGGCACCCGCGATGCGGAAGACTTCCGTAGCGCCATGACCCGTCTGGTCACCGCGCCATGGCGTCTGCTGACCGGTCGTTCCCCCTCCGGGGGGGCTTCCCGTCGCTTCTGGGCCCTGCAGGAGATCGATCTCGACATCCCTCCCGGAGAAGTGGTCGGGATCATCGGTCGCAACGGCGCCGGCAAAAGCACCTTTCTCAAGGTCATCAGTCGCATCACCGAGCCCACCTGCGGTCGCATCGAAGTCCGGGGCCGTCTGGGAACCCTGCTGGAAGTGGGTACCGGTTTTCATCCGGAACTGACGGGCCGGGAGAACATCTTCCTGAACGGCGCCGTATTGGGCATGTCGCGTCGGGAGATTACCCGGAAGTTCGACGAAATCGTCGCCTTCTCCGAGGTGGAAACCTTTCTGGATACCCCGGTCAAACGCTACTCCAGCGGCATGTACGTGCGTCTGGCCTTCGCGGTGGCCGCCCACCTCGACCCGGAAATCCTCCTGGTGGACGAGGTTTTGGCGGTGGGGGACGCCCGTTTCCAGAAGAAGTGCCTGGGTCGCATGCAGGAGGTCAGTCAGGAAGGACGTACCGTCCTCTTCGTCAGCCACAGCATGTCCATGATTCTCTCCCTGTGCAGTCGCGCGGTGTTGTTGGAGCGGGGGCGTATCGTCGCCGACGGTCGTCCCGGCGACGTGGTGCTGAGTTACTACAAGAGTGACGACGGCCAGGGGGCCGCCAGTTGCGACTTCACCCGCCGGGAGCGCCCCGCCGGAAACGACAAAGTCCGCCTGCTTCATGCCGTCGTGCGGGACGACAGGGGGGCTGTGGCTGCCGAAATCGATATTGACAAACCATTTACCGTAACCATGAGTTACGAAATCCGGCAACCATTGGCAGGCATCTATTTTCCCAATATTCGGGTCAAGCGCGCCGATGGCGTCATGGCTTTCTTTTCCATCTGCTCCGTTGCGCCACCGGAGGAGTCCGGAGTGCATCAGGCTGTTTGTTGTATTCCTGGCAACTTCTTTAACGATGGTCCCTATTTCATAGACCTGGCCATTTCCACCTATCACGGATTTTTTGAAGACCATGTTCTGGAGTTTGGTGTGCTTTGTCTCTCGGTTCGGGATCGGATCGAGGGCAACCCGACTCGCTGTGGTTATGCCGGGGAGATGCCGGGGAGTCTGCGACCCCTGCTGCATTGGGATATCGTGTGAGAAGGGGAGGGGCTGCAACCCGTTTTGTGTATTCCTTAAGTCTCTTGACGTTTAATGTTTCTAACTATTCATGCTCCTGCACAGTTCGACATGATCGTGTCAACAGCAAAAGGAAGAGTCCCGGGGCGCTGCCCTGGACCCGTCGGGGGGGATAATCCCCCCCGAACCCCCGTATACCTGAAGAGATGCTTATATTTAATCTCCTGGAAATCAAAAAATAAAAGGTTATATTTTTTGGCTTTTTCGTCCATAATTAAGATTTCTCGCGCCTGTTCCGGTTGGATGTTGTCGTGAGCTGATGGACATTAAATAATGACCTCCGCATAAATATCTATCAATAAATAATTAAAATATTATTGACAATCATCTTGTGCCCCGAATTTCGGCTGAGTTATACTGTCCCAAATTGAACCCTATTTTGTTGCGGAATGATCTGATGGCCTTCTGTAAAGCTTCGGACCATGCGGTCATCTCATCGGTTCGCGACTGGTGGGATCAGCACCCGATGAATTATCAGGGGTATGTGCGGTACCTCCCGCAAACCGATGACGACTATCGGGAATTCTTTCGCCAGGCCGATGCCGGATGGTGGCGGAACAGTTGTCTGGTAACCTCCCCGAATGCGGCGTATGCGGGAGACCTCCTGCTCTGCCGCGAACGGGTGGCCGGGAAACGGGTGCTGGAAATCGGTTGTGGCATGGGTTTCTGGACCCAAACGTTCGCCGAATGGGGCTGCGATGTTACCGCCATCGACCTGGCCCCCCATTCCATTCAGATGACGGGCAAGCGACTCGAACTGGCCGGGCTGAAAGCCGATCTGCGGCAGATGGATGCCCGAGGCATCGACGCCATCGACGGGCCATTTGACTTCATCTGGTCCTGGGGGGTGATTCACCACTCGCCGGATACCGAGCAGATCGCCCGAAAGATCGGCGGGTTGCTCAAGCCGGGTGGGGAGTTCGGCATCATGATCTACTACACCTGGTCCATGTATTCGCTGTATGTGCTGATCCGGTTGGGCATACTTCAGGGCCGGTTGTGGCGTCATCCGGGTTGGAACGAACTGCAGAGCCGGTACAGCGACGGGGCCGAACACGGGGGAGCGCCGTTGGCCCGGTCGTGGAGCCGTCGGGGCATGCGACGTCTGCTGGCGCCATTGGTGGTGGAGCGTTTTTCCCATCACGCCGAACGCGAGACCGCCCTGATCCTGGTACCCAGCCGGTTCGGCATTCGCAACTTCGTCGCCCGACATCTTTCCGTCTCTGTCCAGGATGGCATCACGGCGCGTTTTGGCCACGCGCTCTATGCCTACGGCCACAAACCATCCAGTGTTTCTGGCCGGTAGCGCCGGTCCGTTCGTCTTGCCAGGGAGAGGGGCGGTATGTGTGGAATCGCGGGTGTCTGCGGAGAGGATTACGATCTTCCCTTTCCCCTCCACGCCTTGGCGCATCGAGGGCCCGATGCCCGGGGTGAGTGGCGCAGCTCCGCGGATCGCGTTTGGCTGGGGCATCGTCGTCTGGCGATTCTGGATCTGTCGCCCAAGGGGCATCAACCCATGTCTTGCCTGGACCATCGCTACCAGGTGGTTTTCAACGGCGAAATTTACAATTTTCTTGCGCTGAGGAGCGAGTTGGAAGACGTCGGCTACGTCTTTCGCAGCGAAAGCGACACCGAGGTGATCGCCGCCGCCTTCGACCGTTGGGGAGAGGCTTGCCAGCATCGCTTCAACGGCATGTGGGCCTTTGCCCTGTGGGATACCCGCGACAAGATTCTGTTTCTCTCCCGCGACCGTTACGGCAAGAAGCCCCTCTATTTCCACCACCGGGAGGGAAATCTGTCTTTTGCCTCCGAGGTGCAGGCGCTGCACCGCTGGCAACCCGGTCTCTTCTCCGTCAACGAAGCCGTGGTGCGCCGCATCGGACAGGTGGTTTCCGACTGGCACGGCACCGCGGAGACCTACCTCAACCAGGTTTCCACCCTGCCGGGAGGCTGCTGCCTGCGTTGGGACGGACGCCGTGCGGAGCAGCGGGTCTGGTACCGTCTGCGGGCCCCGCAGGATCCCATCCCGGCGGATTTCGAGGGTCAGGCCCGACACCTGCGTGTTCTGTTGGAAGAGAGTTGTCAGCTTCGTCTGCAAAGCGATGTGCCGCTGGGTACCTGCCTTTCGGGGGGGCTCGACTCGTCGACCATCACCGCCCTGGTCGCCAACCACCGCCAACGGGTCATGGCCCGCAGCGCCAAGGGGGAGTATGCCGCCTTTTGCGTCTCCTTTCCCGGCACCACCCTGGACGAGGTCGACAAGGCCCGCCAACTGGCCCGCCATCTCCACATCGACCTGCGGGTTCTGGAGGTCGAACCGCCCCAGCCGGACGACATCCAGGGCATGATCGCCGATCAGGATGGCCCGGTGTCGGTGTTGGGCCAGTATCCGATCTGGAAACTCTTCGAATTCATCCGCGGCCACGGAGTCAAAGTCACCCTGGACGGGCAGGGTCCGGACGAGATCATGGGTGGTTATTTCAGCGCCTTGCAGCCGGCCCTGGAGTCGGCATTGCGTCCCTTCGACCCTCTGCGGTTCATGGATCTCTGGCGCACCTACGCCAGACAGGGTGAAAACGCTTTTGACAGCCGCTTCGCCTCCGCCTCGCGGGTGGCGCTTTCCCTGTTGAAACGACGCTTTCTCCCGGCTGCCGACGGGGGGGCGATCTCCCCAGGGCCGGAGAACGGCTCCCGGTTCAGCCACTCCCTGCCTGCGGAAGAGACCGATCCCTTTCGCCTTGCGCTCTATCGGGCCCTGATGCAGGATTCCATTCCACCCATTCTGCAACACTTCGACCGTTGCTCCATGGCCCACGGTGTGGAAAACCGCATGCCTTTCATGGACTACCGCCTGGTGGAGTTCGTCATGGCCCTGCCCAACGACAGCCGGGTCGGTCGCGGTTTCAGTAAACGCATATTGCGCCATGCGGTGCGCGACATCGTGCCCGATTTCATTCGCACGGACCGTCGCAAGATCGGTTTCAATGCGCCGACGGTGGAGTGGTTCCTGGGGCCGTTGCGGCAGATGATGAGCGATATCATGTCCAGCAGCCTCTTTCTCCAGGATCCCGCCTTCGACGGGCCTTTTCTGCGCGACGATTTCCAGCGTTGGTGTCAGCGGCCACAATGGGGGGAGAGCTTCCGTTACTGGGGTCCGGTGGATATCTTCCTGTGGCGGCAGCATGTTTCCGGCTTCCACCGTGTAAGTGGCCAAGCCGGGGGGTATGCTGAAGCGAGTTGACGCTCCGCCCGGATTTCGGCAATCTCCGATCAACGAACCTGTTTGCCTTGAGGACCGTGCATTCATGACCGCTCCCTCCCCTACGTCGCTGCCACCCTTGCGGGTGATCGAACCCTCCTCCGGTTGGCGAAGTTTGGACTGGCGGGAGTTGTGGGCCTATCGTGAGCTGTTGTGGGTGCTGACCCAGCGCGATCTCAAGGTGCGTTACCGGCAAACCGTGCTGGGTGTGTTGTGGGCCATACTTCAACCGCTGGCGGGCATGGCCGTTTTCGCGGTCATTTTCGGGCGACTGGCCGCCTTGCCTTCCGACGGCTATCCCTATCCGGTTTTCTGTTTTGCGGCGCTGCTGCCCTGGCTCTTCTTTTCCAACGCGGTGAGCAACTGCTCCAATGCCATGGTGGGGGCCTCGCAGCTGGTGAGCAAGGTCTACTTTCCGCGCCTGATCATGCCGCTTTCCGCGGTGGGCATCGGCTTGGTCGATTTCGCCTTGAGCATGGCGGTGTTGTTGCTGCTCACCCTCTGGTACGGGGTGCCCTGGAGCCTGAATCTGCTGGCGGTACCCTTTCTGACCCTGGCGGTGATCGTGACCGCGGCGGGGGTGGGGGCCATGTTCTCGGCTCTGATCGTCAGCTATCGCGATTTTCGTTATGTGGTGCCGTTTACGCTTCAGTTGTGGATGTATGCCACGCCGGTGGTCTATCCGGCGTCTCTGGTACCCGAAGAGTGGCAGTGGCTGCTCCATCTCAATCCCCTGGCGGGTTTGGTGGAGGGGTTCCGTTCCGCCTTTCTCGGCAAGGCCTTCGATTGGACGGGGTTGTCGATCTCCATGGCCGTGGCTTTGTTGTGTTTTCTGGCCGGGGCGTGGTTGTTCAAACGTCTGGAGCGGCAACTGGCCGACCTGATCTGATCCCGGAGGGCGTGTTGGACAATCTGGCCATCAAGGCGCGTGGCGTCGGCAAGGAGTACCTGTTGGGCACCCGCCACGCGGAAGATTTCCGTAGCGCTTTGACCCGGCTGGTCACCGCGCCGTGGCGTCTGCTGACGGGGCAACGCCCCTCGGAGGAGGCCTCGCGCCGCTTCTGGGCCCTGCAGGGGATCGATCTCGACATCCCTCCCGGAGAAGTGGTCGGGATCATCGGACGCAACGGCGCCGGCAAAAGCACCCTCCTCAAGGTCATCAGCCGCATCACCGAGCCCACCTGCGGTCGCATCGAAGTCCGGGGCCGTCTGGGAACCCTGCTGGAAGTGGGTACCGGTTTTCATCCGGAACTGACGGGCCGGGAGAACATCTTCCTGAACGGCGCCGTATTGGGCATGTCGCGTCGGGAGATTACCCGGAAGTTCGACGAAATCGTCGCCTTCTCCGAGGTGGAAACCTTTCTGGATACCCCGGTCAAACGCTACTCCAGCGGCATGTACGTGCGTCTGGCCTTCGCGGTGGCCGCCCACCTCGACCCGGAAATCCTCCTGGTGGACGAGGTTTTGGCGGTGGGGGACGCCCGTTTCCAGAAGAAGTGCCTGGGTCGCATGCAGGAGGTCAGTCAGGAAGGACGTACCGTCCTCTTCGTCAGCCACAGCATGTCCATGATTCTCTCCCTGTGCAGTCGCGCGGTGTTGTTGGAGCGGGGGCGTATCGTCGCCGACGGTCGTCCCGGCGACGTGGTGCTGAGTTACTACAAGAGTGACGACGGCCAGGGGGCCGCCAGTTGCGACTTCACCCGCCGGGAGCGCCCCGCCGGCAACGATACGGTGCGCCTGCTCCACGCCGCCGTGCGGGATGAAAATGGCGACATCGCCCCGGAGGTCGATATCGACAAACCCTTCACCGTCACCCTGACCTACGAGATACTGAAACATTCCCCCGGTCAACTCCATCCCAATATCCGCGTCAATCGCTCCGATGGCAGCATGGCCTTCTTTTCCATCTGCTCCGCCCCGCCTCCGAAGGAGCCGGGGGTGCATCGGGCGGTGTGCCATATTCCCGGCAACTTCTTCAACGACGGACCCTACTTCATCGATCTGGCCATCTCCTCTTTCCATTCCCTGATCCGGGATCACGTTCTGGAGTACGGGGCCCTGTGCCTTTCGGTGCGCGATCCGATCGAGGGTTGCCCGACCCGTTGCGGATACGCCGGCGAGATGCCGGGTAGTCTGCGCCCCCTGCTGCTGTGGCAGGTCGAAGCGGATCAGCGGGCATGAGCCTCCCGAACGCCATCCCCGCCGGCGGCGAATCGTCGGAGCGTATCGATTACCTGGACGGGGTGCGCGGCGTGGCCGCCTTGGTGGTCTTCTGCGACCACTATCTGGGGTTCTTCGGGTTTCCACAGATGACCCCGGCGCTGGTAAAAAAGATGTTTGTCTCCTCGCCGCTGCATATGGTGTGGGACGGGTTTGCGGCGGTTTCCCTGTTCTTCGTTTTGAGCGGGCTGGTGCTGACGCGCAAATATTTCGCCCGGCAGGAGCGTTTTTCAGCGGAGCGGTTCAGCCTGGCGGGATTTTACCTGGCCCGGGTGGTGCGCATCGGCGGCCCGTTTCTGGTGGTGCTGGCGCTCTCCTGGCTGGTGCGGCACTACCTGTTCGAGGTGCGGGAGCTGCCGATGTCGGTGTCGATCTGGTATCGGGGTTTGTGGCAGAAAGAGGTGGATCTGACCTCCTTCCTGTGGCAGGCCGCGCTGATTTTTCGCAGACCGCCGGAGGCCTTGCTCTTCCAGGATTGGTCGTTGCGTCTGGAGATGCACTTCTCTTTTCTGATTCCCTTCATGGTGCTGCTGGCTTTTCGTGGCACGGCCTGGCTGGTGGCCTTTTGCCTTGCCGGATTGGTGGCGGGGGTCTCCCCGGCCTTGCTGCACTTTACCCTGGGGGTGCTGTTGGCCAGACACTTCCAGCAGGTTCAGAGCCGCGTTCTCGCCATGCCGTCCCTGGTGCGCTGGTTCATGCTGGGGGTGGGGCTGCTGTTGTACAGCGGGCGCAACACCCTGGTGGGCGTGTGGTTCGAGAGGTTCTTCGAGGTGAGCGATTTCGTCACCAATCCGGTCATGCGGCTGGTCACCGGTTGCGGTGCGGCGCTGATTCTCGTTTCCGTGCTGGGTATGCCGGAGTTGCAGCGCTGGTTGGTCAGCCAGCCGGTGCGGTTTCTGGGGCGGGTTTCCTACGGCCTCTATCTGTGCCATGTCACCGTGCTGCTCGCTTTCACGCCCTGGCTGCTGCAGCGCCTGGTCGCAGCCGGGATGCCGGTTGACGGGGCGTGGTTGACCGGCTTCCTCATCTCCCTGCCGCTGACCCTGTGGCTGTCGGAATGGCTCTACCGCTGGGTCGAGCTGCCCTGCATCCGTCTGGGCAAAGCCGTCAATGGCGGGAAGATATTCTAAATTTTTTGACCTTCAATATTTTATCTTTTAAGTATCAAAAAAAGGAAATGTTCTGTCCTTTGACTTTTTGTAACTATTCAGACCCCTGCATGGTGCAGCATGATCGTGTCAACGGCGAAAGGAAAAGTCCCAGGGCGCTGCCCTGGACCCGTCGGGGGGGATAATCCCCCCCGAACCCCCGTATGACTGGACAGATGCCATGTCAGCCGGTTCACGGTTTCCAGAAGCGGGGCAGAAAGAGCATGATCAGGGTGAAGATCTCCAGTCGGCCCAGCACCATCAGGAAGGAGAGCAGCACCTTGCCGATGTCGTGAACGGCGGAGAAGTTGTCCATGGGGCCGACGGAGCCTATGCCGGGGCCGACGTTGGAAAAGGCGGTGAGGGCGGCGGAGTAGGCGCTGCCGGGGTCCATGCCCAGTCCGACCAGAATGATGGTGCCGATGACCACGGCGGCGGCGGCGGCGGAGACCAGGGCCACTGTCGACTCGACGATGTCGAAGGGGACTTCCTTGTCGTTGAGTTTGACCACCACCACCCGTTCCGGCATCAACAGACGGTTGACCACGGCGGAGAAGATGCGCACGATGATGACCAGGCGCACCACCTTGATGCCGCCCGCCGTGGAGCCGGCCATGGAACCGGGGATCATGATGCCCACCAGCACCAGTTGGGCGAAGAGGGGCCAGGTCTCCCAGTCGGTACTGGCGTACCCGGTGGTGGTGATGATGGTGACCACCTGGAAGAAGCCCTGACGCAAGGCGGTTTCGAGGTCGCGTTCCGCCGTGAGGGGATAGGCCACCCAGGAGCAGAAGAGCCCCACCACCAGGATGATGGCCAGGTACCAGCGCAGTTCGTCATCCTTGAAGATGGAACCGTCTCCCCTGAGGAGCAGGCGGTAGTGCAGCACGAAGTTGGCGCCTGCGGCGGCCATGAAGAAGGTGGCCCACCATTGCGCTGCCGGAGAGAAGGCGGCCATGCTGGCGTTGCGGGTGGAAAAGCCGCCGGTGGCCATGGAAGAGAAGGCGTGGTTCACCCCGTCGAGCCAGGTCATGCCGGAAAGATGGTAGGCGATGACGCAGAGCACGGTGAGAAAAAGGTAGATGCCCCAGAGCAGGCGGGCGGTGGAGGCCACCCGTGGCACCAGTTTGTCCTTGCTGGGACCGGGCACTTCCGCCTTCATGATCTGGATGCCGCCGGCCCCGAGGAAGGGCAGAATGGCGGTGGCCAGCAGCAGCATGCCCATGCCCCCCAGCCATTGGGTGGTGGAGCGCCACAGCAGCAGGGACTGGGGCCAGGCTTCGATATCGGTCAGCACCGAGCTGCCGGTGGTGGTGAAGCCGGAGGTCGATTCGAAAATGGCGTCGATCCAGCCCAGCTTGTCGGCGAAGATGTAGGGCAGGGCCCCGAGAAAGATGGTGTTGGCCCAGCCGAGGGCCACGGAAAGCACCCCGTCCCGGGCGGAGAGGTCGACGCGGGCGCGTAAGGTGAGGAGATAGGTCAGAGCCATCCCCGTGGCGAAGGCGATGGAGAGCAGATGATAATGGCTCGGCTCCCCGCGAGCATAGGCCAGCATCAGGGAGGGGAGCTGAAAGACCGCCAGCATGGCCGCGATGACCGCCTGAATGCGGATGTTCATGAGGAGGTTCATGCCGTTGGCCTTTCGGAGGGCGGATTACCGTTTGGGGGCGATCAACTCGTCCAGGGTGGAGAGGGATTTCAGCATGGGGGTGGCCAGCAACACCCTGTCCCCGGCATGCAGCACCATGTCGCCGTCGGGCACCACGGCGCGGTTGTTGTGGATGGCGGCGGCGATGAGGACTCCCGGCGGGAAGCTGGCTTGTCGCACGGCGATGCCGTCCAGGTGGGAGCGGGGCTCCACCTCGGCCAGCAGCAGGTTGATCTGTCCGTCGAGGAGCATGGCGGAATCGAGGATGCGGCCCATGCGCACATAGCGCAGAATGGCGCCCACGGCGGAGATGCGCGGACTCAGAACCGCGTCGACCCCCAGGGAGGGGGCCATGGCCAGATAGGCTTCGTTGTCCATCATGGTGATGGCCCGCACCGAGCCGAGTTTGCGGGAGAGCATGGAGACCAGGAAATTGACCTCCTGGGAGGTGGTGACCGAGAGGAAGATGGTGTCTTCGTCGATGATGCGTTGCAACAGGGCGGCGTCGGCCACATCGCCGTGCAGGACGACGGTGTGTTTCATCAGTCCGGCCAGCTCACGGCAGCGGTTGAAGTCGGGTTCGAGCAGCACGGGTTTGTGACCGCGATGTTCCAGTTCCCGGGCGATGGATTCCCCGATGGGGCTGCCGCCGGCCAGGACGAATTTGGGATTGTGGCGATAGGTTTTGCCGAAGAGGGAGAGCAGGGCGTCCATGTCGACGGCGGCCAGCACGGTGACGAAGACCCGGTCGCCGAGTTGCAGAACGCTGCTCCCCTTGGGGGTGAAGACCTGGCCGTCGCGGTCCGCCGCCACCACCAGGATGCGCCGGTCGTAGTTGGGCATGACCTCCCTGAGGGGCTTGCCGATCAGGGGGGAGCCCTCTTCCAGGCGGAACCCGGCCACGCGGATCTCGCCGTCGGCGAATTCGGCCACATCGAAGGCCTGCTGCACCTCCAGGATGGCCATGGCCTTGTCGATGACCGAGTGTTCCGGGGAGATGATGACGGTGTCGGCCAGGTTGGCCGATTTCCACAGCAGTTTGTTGTTGAGGTACTCTTCCCCCTTGACCCGCAGGATGATGCGGGCGCTCGGATTGAGGGAACGGGCGATGAGGGTGAGGATGATGTTGGTCTTGTCGAGGTTGGTGACCACCAGGATCAGATCGGCCCGGGACACGCCGGCCTCCTGAAGGGTTTCCGGGTCTTCCGCCGAGCCCTGGACGATCTGCACGTCGTAGCGTTCCCGCAGTTTGCGCACGGTTTCGGGGTTGGATTCGATGAACCAGACATCGTGCCCCTGATCGGCGATGTGTCGTCCCAGCGCGGCCCCCACAAGTCCCGCGCCAAAGATGACGACGTGCATGACCTCGGTTTGCATGGCAATCTCCCGAAGGACGGAGGGCGCCGAAAAAAGGAGAGCAAATGGACAGCACTTGATTGTGCAGTGCAAATTGTGACAAATCTGGCGGGGGACGCAAGGGAGATATTTATAAAAACCTTACAAGATGTTGGGATGTGTTGACATCTTCCTGACATTCCAGGCCGAAGAGGGAGCTTTTATGGGGACCAGCCCGTTTACCACGCTGTTTGGCAAGTCGCCGTGCAAACCGTTGCGCCACCATATGCAGACGGTGATTGCCTGCGCTCGTCTGGTGCCGGAGCTTCTGGAGGCGATGAAGAACCGGGATACGGCGCGGTGCGGTGAATTGGTGGCCCGCATCGATGCCTTGGAGGCGGAGGCCGACTCGCTGGAAAACGAGATGCGCAACCGGCTGCACAAGAGCGTCTTCATGCCGGTGGATCGTCGGGATCTCCTGGAGATCTGGGAACTTCAGGACGATATCGCCGACAAGTCCCAGGAGATTGCCGGATTCATCCTGGTGCGGGAGATGGAGATGCTGCCGGTGATGGCCGACTCCCTCATCGCCCTGGCCAACAAGGGGGTTGCCGCCTGCGAGCAGGTGTTCGACATCCAGGGCGAGATGGAACAGCTGGTGGAGATGGGCTTCGGAGGGCGGGAGTCGAAGGATGTGATGGAGCGGGTGGCCCGTTTGAGCCAAACCGAAAAGGAGGCCGCCGCCATGGTGCGCGATCTGGCGCGGGATCTCTTTCTGCACGAGGATGATCATAAACCCACCACGGTGGTCTTCTGGTACCACCTGTTGCGATGGATCGGCGATCTGGCCGATCTAGCGGCCAAAATCGGGGTGCGACTGCGGCTGCTGCGCTGAGGTGCACAGGGGTGTTCGGGGGGATGATACCCCCGCTGCCCCATATGCGCGGAAAAACCAGGCATCCCGAGATTGCCACGGTTTAAACCTGTCCAATTTTCTCAGCCGAGTGCATAATGCACTCCGGCTTGCCGCAGCTCATTTGCGTTTTTCCATGCAAGGCCCTGGCAGGCTTCTCTCATCCGGTGTGCCGGTCGCGCGCCTCCGGATGGGTTGTCCCGACTCGATTCCCCAAACGTTCGTCAATTGCCTGCATACCGGGTTTGTCGTTTCGACGGCAAACGATTGGCTGTTTCTTTAGCGAGAGAGAGAGGCTTGCCATGAGTGGAATGATGATCAGTACCGATGGAGAGACTCGAAAGGGCAGCGAACGCACGCAGATTGAGATGTTTGCTCAAACCATTAGCCGATTATATAATAAACAATCCTTTACTCCATTACAAAAGATTCTTGGCAAGACGCTCCCGGCGGATATGGCTCAGATTCTGGACCACTTTCCCGAGGATGATGCGGCCAAAATCTTCTATCTGATTCCAGCCTCAGCCACGGCCGCTTCCGTACTCAAAGAGGTGAGCGTCTCCCTGCAGAACGAGATTCTGAAGGACGGGGAGATGCAAAAAATCATTCCCATTCTGGAAAAGATGGCGCCGGATGCCCGCACCGATCTGTTCGGCCATCTGGATGCCGAGCTGGCTCAACGCCTGTTGGAGAGCCTCAACAAGGAGGCCCAGAAGGACGTGGAGAACCTGCTGCAGTATCATCCCGATACGGCGGGCGGGTTGATGACGACGCAGTTTTTCGCCCTGAACGAAGCCACGACCGTGCAAAATGCCATCGAGTCGGTGCGCAATCTGCCGACCTACGAGATGGTATTCTATCTGTATGTGGTGGACGGGGAGGGGCGGTTGTCGGGAGTGAGTTCGTTGCGGCAGCTGCTGCTGGCCAAGCCCGAATATACCCTGGCGCAGATGATGAACCGGCGGGTGGTCAAGGTGCGCACCAGCTCACCCCAGGACGAGGTGGCGGAAATCGCCCGGCGATACCGGCTGCTGGCCGTGCCGGTCGTGGATGAACAGGGGGTTCTGGTCGGGCTGGTGACGGTGGATGATGTGATCGGGGTTTTGGAGCAGGAGGTGACCGACGAGGTGTTGAAGCACGCCGGGACCAGCAGTTCGGAAATCCTGGCCACCTCGGCCTTCAAGATTTTCCGCATCCGGCTGCCCTGGCTGATCGCCGCCTTCGTGGGGGGGCTGGGGGCCAGTCTGGTGATCAACTCTTTCGAGACCACCTTGAGCAAGGTGTTGGCCTTGGGGGCCTTTCTGCCGATTATTCTGGGCATGGCCGGCAATGTGGGCAATGTAGCGGCCACGGTGGCGGTGCGGGGGTTGGCCACGGGTGCGGTGAAACTCAATCAGCTATTGCCTTTGCTGCTCAAGGAGCTGCGGGTGGGGTTGTTGTTGGGAGGGTTTTACGGGGTCTTGCTGGGTGTGATTGCTTATGTGTTTTATCGCGACTTGGCATTGAGTCAGACGCTGGTGGCGACCATACTGCTCAATATGACCATGGCGGCCATGTTGGCGGCGAGTCTGCCGTTGTTTTTCCAGAGGATCGGCGCCGACCCGGCGGTGGCTTCGGGGCCGTTTGTCCTGACGGCGATCGACCTCCTGGGCGTTGGCACCTACTTCCTGGTGGCCAACGCGCTGTACGGGCTGTAGTTAAATTAATACGGGGGTCCGGGGGGGATTATCCCCCCTGGCGGGGTCTGGGGCGGAGCCCCAGGGTTTTAGCCGTTGACGTGGCGGGTCGAAGCCAAAGGGTGAAATTCCCAACGTCGCACCGCTGCCGAACCCCGTCACCACTTCGACCCGCCTGGAGGGGGTTAGGGGAGGGCCTCATCCTCCCCATCCTTGAACGCCCCACCAGGACAAAGCCGGGGCTGTTCGGAGAGGGGAGGTTCCTTTTTTCTGAAAGTCCAAACCGGGGATGAGTTGGCGTGTTTCAAAAGGATGGGGAGGATGAGTCCCTCCCCGTGCCCTCTCCGGCGGGTCGAAGTGTTCAACAGGATTGTGCGGTGGGCCGGGTTGGTGCGCTTTCTTTCAGGGCTTCGACCCGCCAAAGGCCAGGTCAACACCTCGGGGCGCGGCCCCGAACCCTGCCGGGGGGGATAATCCCCCCCCGGACCCCCGTATTCATTATTTGACCACCAGGACGGGACAGTGCGCCTGCCCGATCAGCTTGATCAGCGAGCTGGGGTGAAAGAGCTTCTCCAGCAGGGAGCGGTCATCAAAATAGTCACACACCAACAAATCTGCCGAACGCTGCCGGGCCAGATCCATGGCGGTTTCATCAAAGGCTCCCGCCTGCAGAACCCCCGCAGCGGCCAGACCCATTTTTTCCGCCTCTTCCACCTGAATGGCCAGCAGTCGATTGGCCTCCTCCCGAGCCGCATCCTCCGCATCCTCGTCAATCACCATCAAACATGTCATGGGCACCACGGCATGTATCGCCATGCGGGCTGCGGCACGCGGCGCGGCGGACTCGGAAGCCGTGGTGACGGCCAACACCCCGTTGCTCCAGATGGAAACCAGACGCGGCACCACCAGAACCGGACAGACCGCCTCCTCCAGAATGGTGGTGGTGGCCTCACCCACCTTGTGACGCGCCAAACCTCGCCGTCCCCGCCGCCCGACCACGATCAACTCGGTCTCCGTCTCGGCAGCCACCTCCAGAATACCCTTGGCCGGATCCGTCGCCGAACGGGTCAGCGGTGTGAAGGGAATATGATGCGCGGCGCAGCTCTCCTGAAGCAGCTCCATCTGCCGGGCAATCTCCTCCGCTTCCAGAAGGGCGTCGTCCGTTCCGCTCGGAGACATGAGCAGGCGCAAAGCATAAACATGCGAACCATGCTGCCTGGCCATGTCGATGGCCACCCGCTCCGTGCCTCGACTGTACTCGGAACCGTCTGTGGTCAGCAGCAGGGACTTGACCGGGCCGGCGTTCGACGACGTGATGTGACCCATGGTTCGACAACCTCTCAGGCAATTGGCGTTTCACGAAGAAATAGGAAAATTGTGAGCTTTTGGCGGCAGGAGTTCAAGGCAAATTGCAATGTGCATAATGCACATGTAAATCACCGCCCTTTCCCACTTGCGAATGGGAAAAATAGCCGCCATAGTCCCACTTTTTTTGCCTTGACTTGGATGAATCCGATATCGCATGATCGGGAAATTGCAACCTACAACACTGCCGTGGTCGAACAATGGCAGTTTGCAACGTGCAGGTTGCCACCTTCAACCGGAGGATATATGGACACTCACAGTCATTGTTCTGGTGCGGCGTGAGCCGGTGAGACCGTTCCGAGGGCCGTTCCGACCCCCGCTATCCTTCCCACCGAATCGCTCTCCCGCCCGGGACCTTCCCGCAGGCGCGGCTCCAGCCGCTACCCCCTGGGGATAATCTGTCGTTGGCCGTTCCAGTCGTATTCCTGTCTTGCCCAAGGTTGCTTTGAGGCCGTAGCGATCCTTTGCGATCCGATGGGGTTTCTGTCGCAACCTCCCGGCCGGATTTCCGTTTCGATGACTGCCCCATGGAGTCCCCTCCGGGCAGGGCATCGTCCGGGCCGTGGCCGTATTGGGAACGTGGCCATTCTTAATTGTTTTCAAGGGGACAAACCTCTCATCACAAAACAGGTGTCGTGAGAATGCAAGTCGATATCGAAACCGGGAAGTCCGCCGATTCCGCCATTCCGTCCAAGTATGCCGAAGCCATTCACCGCCTCTATCAGATGGGATCCCAGGCCCGATTGGCCCGGGTCGTGGGCAAGCTGCTGCCCGCAGACGTGGCCCAGGTCATCAACTCCTCCAACAGCCTCGAAGAGGCCATGGATCTCTTCGAACTGATCCAGAGCCCCATGCAGGCGGGCTTGACCCTCAAGGAGCTGACGGACGATTTTCAGGTCCATATCGTTTCCAGTTGCTCCCAGGATCGGGCCGTGGCCATTCTGGAAAGCCTGGCTCCGGACACCCGCAGCCATCTCATCGGCAAGTTGAGCCATGAGGTTGGCGACCGGCTGATGAATGCCCTCTCCCAGGAGATCCGCAAGGAGATCCAGGATCTGTTGCAGTACCTGCCCAACACCGCGGGCAGTCTGATGACCTCCCGGTTTTTCGCCCTGGAGGAGGGCATTACCGCCCGGGCCGCCATTCAGACGGTGCGCAGTCTGCCGTTCCACGAGTTCGTATTTTACGTCTATGTCCTGGACGAGGAGCAGCGCCTGACCGGCGTGACCTCGTTGCGGCAACTGCTGCTCTCTCCGGCGGAGAAACCCCTTCGGGAGATCATGGATCCCCGGGTGATGTCGGTGAACGTCTCCGCCACTCAGGAGGAGGCGGCCAATCTGATCAGCAGCAGCCGTCTGCTGGCCCTGCCCGTGGTCAATGATCAGGGGGTGCTGCGGGGCATCATCACCGTGGACGATCTGATCCATGTGATTCAGGACGTTCACACCCAGTCGATGTTGAAAGCCAGCGGTGTGGACGCTGACTCCAACCTCAGCATCATGGCCCAATCCTTCATCAAGGTGGCCAAGGGGCGTATTCCCTGGCTGGTGGGGCCGTTTCTGGGAGGATTGGTGGCGGCCTATATCCTGGGCAAATACGAGGCCACCATGGCGGCGGTGATTCAGTTGAGTTTCTTCATGCCCATGATCTTCGGCATGGCGGGTAATGTCGGCAGTCAGACGGCGACCGTCGCGGTGCGCGGTTTGGCTACCGGGGCCATTCAGGTCAGTGATTTCCTGAAACTGCTCACCAAGGAGACCCTGTCCGGCCTGTTGATCGGTTCGTTTTACGGCATTGCCTTATCCACCTACGCCATCGTGGTGTTTCACAGCACCACGCTGGCTTTCGTGGTGGGAATCAGCATTCTGTCGAACATCGTCTATTCGGGTGTCATCGCCGCTTCGCTGCCCCTGCTGCTGCAACGCCTGGGGCATGATCCCGCCGTCGGGGGCGGTCCTTACGTGTTGACCACGGTGGATGTGCTGGGGGTGATCAACTACCTGATCATCGCCACCCTGGTTTATGGCCTTTGAGAGCGGACGATACAGCCATGAGCATGATGATACTGGAAGACGAGAAGAAAGCCGATCAGCCGACCACCAACTCGCGCATCGTCGATGCGGTCAACCGCCTCTATCGCAAAGGCTCCACCTTTCATCTGACCCAACTGCTGGGCAAGTTGAAGCCGTTGGAGCTGGCCCAGGTTCTGAACGACTTTCCCGAACACAAGTCCAACGCGCTGTTCGCCCTGGTCAAGGCTCCGGAGCTGGCGGCGCGGGTGCTGATGCTGGTTACGGATGGGCTGCGCAACCATCTGCTGACCCATTGTGAGCTGGAAAAGGCTCTCGCGGTCATGGAGAACCTGTCGCGGGACGAGCGCAACCGGTGCATCAGCGGCATGGACGAGGAGTCGGCCAAGCGCCTGATGGAGGCCATGCGCCAGGAGCCTCAGGAGGAGGGCGAGGATCTGCTGCAGTACAAGCAGGGCACCGCCGGCTCCCTGATGACCACCAGCATCTTCGCCTTGCCGGAGATGACCACCGCCGCCGAGGCCATCGACGCCATTCAGGATCTTTCGGACCACGATTCGGTCTTTTATCTCTATATGGTGGACGATCTGAAACGGCTGACCGGGGTTTGCTCCATTCGCAAGCTGATTCTCTCCGATCCGCACAAGCCTCTGAAGGAGTTCGCCCAGTCGCGTCTGATCAAGGTCCACATTGACACCCCCCAGGGGGAGGTGGCCAATCAGGTTTCCAAATACCGTCTGCTGGCGGTGCCGGTGGTGGATGACGACGGGGTGTTGATCGGGCAGATTGCCATCGACGATCTGGTGCATGTCATTCAGGAGGAGCACACCGAGTCGTTGATGAAGATGGCGGGTGTGGACAAGAAGGCTTCCGATGTCATGTCCCAGACCCCGTTGCAGATATTCAAGACCCGGGTGCCCTGGCTGGTGACGGCGTTCATTGCCTATCTGCTGGTTTCGGCCATTCTGGGCGGATTCGAGGAGACCCTGGAGAAGGTGGTGCAGTTGTCCTTCTTCTTCCCCATCGTCATCGGCATGGCGGGCAACGCCGGTTCGCAGACCGGTGCGGTGGTGGTGCGGGGTCTGGCGCTGGGGCTGGTGAATCCGAGTCACTATTTCAAGCTGCTGGCCAAGGAGTTGGGGGCCAATGTGGTTCAGGGCAGCGTCTACGGATTTGCCCTGGCGGTGGCGGCCTATCTCATCTTCCAGAACGTGCAACTCTCCATGGTGGTGGGGCCGGCGTTGGTGGCCAACATCACCGCCTCGTCGTTCATCGCCCTGTCGCTGCCCTTCTTCTTCAAACGGCTGGGGGCCGATCCGGCGGTGGCGGCGGGTCCGCTGGCCCTGGCCTTCATCGATCTGGTGGGTTCGACCAACTATCTGGTCATCGCTTTTCTGGTCTACGGGTTTTAGGAACGGGCAGCCGGGGGGAGATCCCCGGCGGCTGCCTTTCAATATTTGTCTTTAAGTATCAAAAAAAGGAAATGTTCTGTTCTTTGACGTGTCTTTTCCTGAATAAAGATAAAATCACATTAAGCGGCATGATCGCCTCAACGGCGAAAGGAAGAGTCCCAGGGGTGCCCCCTGGACCCCATAGGGTTGGACGTCAACAGCAAAAGTCCCAGGGCGCTGCCCTGGACCCGTCGGGGGGGATAATCCCCCCCGAACCCCCGTATACCTGAACAGATAGGGATAAACGGGGAGTGGGTTCAGTCCGTGCGGACCAAACGAAAGCCGATGTCGGTATCTTTGAGATGGGGGGCCAGGGCGTCGCGGCAGCTGGAGCGGGCGAAAGCGGAGCCGTGGCACCAGGAGCCGCCGCGCAGCACCTTTTTGCCGGTCCACCAGTGGCCGCAGGGGCGGTTGCCGTGCTGGGCGGCGGGTTTGGCGTACCAGCCGGCGTCGAACCAGTCGGCGCACCAGTTCCACACGTTACCGTGCATGTCGTAGAGGCCGAAGGCGTTTGGCGCGAAGGATCCCACCGGCGTGGTGGCGTTGCGAAACAGACCGGGGGTGTCATGGATGTTGGCTTGTTGCGAGGTAAGCGACTCCCCGAAGGCGAAAGGCGTGCGGCTGCCGGCACGGCAGGCGTACTCCCACTCCGCTTCCGTGGGCAGGCGAAAGGCCTTGCGTCCGGTTTGCCGGTTCAGCCGCTTGATGAACTCCTGGACCTCCTTCCAGGAGCAGTTCTCCACCGGATAGTCGCCGCCCTTGGCAAAGCCGCTACGGTTTTCCATGCCCATGGCCTGCCATTGGGCCTGGGTGACGGGATGTCGCCCCAGATGAAAGCCATCGAGGCTGACCGCGTGCCGTGGTCCTTCATGGCGAAAGTGGCGGGCGAATTTCCGCTCTCCCAAGGTTTCCAACAGGATATCGCTCTCCGACTCGGTAGCCCCCATGAGAAAAGTCCCCGCCGGAATGGCCACGAAGGCCATGCCGGTGAGGGGCTCTTCCCAGGTTTGCCACGGAGGGGAGGGGTCGACCCGTTTGAGCCGTTTGAAGGCGAGAAAGTCGAGGATTTCCGCCCCGGTTTCGGGGTGGAGCGCCTCTCTCGTCAAGGGCAGGGTCAGTTCCATGGTCTGTTTCCCCAGTCGTAATTATTCAGAACCTGCATAACACGGCGCGATGGTATCAACCGCGAAAGGAAAAGTCCCAGGGGTGCCCCCTGGACCCCATGGGGTCGGTACGTCAACAACGAAAGGAATAGTCCCAGGGCGCTGCCCTGGACCCGTCGGGGGGGATAATCCCCCCCGAACCCTGGTATACGCGGACAGATATACCCCTGGTCTTTTCAAGCGGCCCGCAGGCTGACCGGGGCCGAGGGAGCGGCCTGCTCCCGGCGATGCTCGCGCATGCCTTTGATGATGGCCCCCAGCACGATGCCCGCGCCGAGAACCAGGGCCAGCAGCATGA
>JADGAQ010000018.1 GCA_015231925.1 Magnetococcales bacterium | reverse complement strand
CGGGGGGGATTATCCCCCCCGACGGGTCCAGGGCAGCGCCCTGGGACTTTTCTTTTCGCTGTTGACGTGCCAACCCCATGGGGTCCAGGGGGCACCCCTGGGACTTTTCCTTTTACTGTTGACACGGTCATGCTGTGCTGTACAGGGTTCTGAATCGTTACTAACCCAAAAAGGTGAGCCATGCCCAAATTGACCTTTATGCCCATGAACGTCACCGTCGAGGTCGAACCGGGGACCACGGTTCTGGAAGCGGCCCATGAGCATGATCTGCCTCTGGAGGGGGCCTGCGAGGGTTCCATGGCCTGCTCCACCTGCCATGTCGTGCTGCCTCGGGAGTGGTACGACCGGCTGGAAGGCCCCAGCGAGGAGGAAGAGGACACCCTTGACGAGGCTTTCGGTCTGACCCCGACCAGCCGGCTGGGGTGCCAGATCGTCATGGGCCCCAAGCTCGACGGTCTGGTGGTGACCATTCCGGACTACAACGTCAACATCGGCCTGGGACGCAAAAAGTGAAGACCCTCAAATGGACCGACGTTCGGGATATCGCCATCGCCCTGGCCGACTCGCGGCAAGAGGATCCCCTCGCCGTGCGTTTTACCGATCTCATGCAATGGGTTCTGGACTTGCCGGGCTTCGAGGATTCCGCGGAGCGCTGCAACGAAAAGGTCCTGGAAGCGATTCAAATGGCGTGGTTGGATGAGCGGGATTGATTTTTCCGCTGCAAATATCCATATACTGACCTATTGATACCGAATTTGACACGCGAGGAGAGATAAAATGGCGATCAGTCTTTCGAAAGGTGGAAATGTTTCACTGAGCAAGGAGGCCCCCGGACTCAAGGAGATCATGATCGGACTGGGCTGGGACGTGCGCAAGACCGACGGTGCCGCCTTTGATATCGATGCCAGCGCCTTTGTTCTCAACGAACAGGGCAAGGTGCGTACCGATACCGACTTCATCTTCTACAACAATCGCAAGTCGCCCTGCGGCAACATCGAGCACATGGGGGACAACCGTACCGGGGCCGGTGAAGGGGATGACGAGCAGGTGCGGGTCAATCTGGCCAGCCTGCCCGCCGATATCGCCAAGATCGTGGTGTGCGTCACCATCCATGACGCCGAATCGCGCAAACAGAATTTCGGCCAGATTCAGAATGCGTTCATCCGGGTTTGCAACAATGCCGACAACGCGGTGATCGTGCGTTACGATCTCTCCGAGGACTACAGCACCGAAACGGCCATGCTCTTCGGAGAAGTCTATCGCAGTGGCGCGGATTGGAAGTTCCGTGCCGTGGGTCAGGGTTATGCCGGCGGTTTGGCGGCCATGGCGCGGCAATACGGTGTCGATGTCGGCTGACCGGAAGAGGTGACGAAACCATCATGGCCATCAGTCTGCAAAAAGGGCAAAAGATCAGCCTCAGCAAAGAGGCGGGCACCACGCTGACCCGCATTCTCATGGGATTGGGGTGGGATTGCGTGAAGAAGAAAGGCCTGCTGGGCTCGTTGTTCGGCGGTGGCAAAGAGGTTGATCTCGACGCCTCGTGCCTGTTGTTCAACGCTTCCGGCCAGCTTCTGGATGCGGTCTGGTTCAAACAGTTGCGCAGCAAGGACGGGTCGGTGATGCACACCGGCGACAATACCACCGGTGCCGGTGAAGGGGATGACGAGTCGATCATCGTCGATCTGACCCGGGTTCCCGAGTCGGTGACCGCCCTGGTTTTTGTGGTCAACAGCTTTACCGGACAGGGTTTCGACACGGTTGCCAATTCGTTTTGTCGCCTGGTGGACCATACCAACAACCGGGAGGTGGCTCGTTACCAGCTTGACAGCCAGGGACCGCACACCGCCATGGTTCTGGGCAAGCTCTACCGGCACGAAAACGATTGGAAGATGCACGCCATCGGCGAGAAGGCCCAGGGCAAGACCTTCCTGGATCTGTTGCCGATCATTTCGGCGAACCTGTAAAGGAGATGAACCATGGGATTTTTCGATGACCTGAAGAACAAGGCGGCACAGATCCAGGAGAGCCTCTCCACGGAGATGTCCCGTTTCAAGAACAAGGATCTCATGGAGGGTATTCTGGCGGGATGCGCTCTGGTAGCTTCGTCGGATGGCAGCGTCTCCTCTCAGGAGAAGCAGAAGATGCTGGGTTTCGTGCGCAACTCCGAAGCGTTGAAGGTCTTCGATACCAATCAGGTGGTGGATGCCTTCCAACGCCATGTGGGCAAGTTCGAATTCGATTTCGAGTTGGGCAAAGCCGAGGCGCTGAAGGTGGTGGCCAAGGTGTCGAAAGCGGACGAAGCCCGATTGCTGGTACGGGTCTGCTGCGCCATCGGAGCTTCCGACGGCAACTTCGACGAACAGGAAAAACGGGTGGTGCGGGAGATTTGTCGGGAATTGAAACTTGCCCCTGCGGATTTCGATCTGTAACGGATCGCCTGCGGGTGTGGATCCAAAATGGGGGGGACGCGAGTCCCCCCCATTGCTTTTGGGGGGGAGGGTTGTTGGGCGTGTGCAAACATTTCCCTTGAACCGTCCGGGAATGTGGTATGATGCACGGAGGTGCCATCTTCTACCAGGAGGGTTCCATGAAAGCGGTATTGGCCGCATTGGCGGCGAGCGGATTGTTCCTGTCCACGGTTGCGCCCGTACAGGCGGACGGCGTGCAGATTTCCCCGGCTTTGCAAGGCATGGCCACGGGGGCGCTGATCGGTTCGGTCTTCGGGCCGGATACCAAACATCGTGTGGAAAATGCGGCCATCGGTGGTGTCGCCGGACTGATGCTGGGAGCGGTCGCCGGTTCCGAGCCGACCACGACCACGCGCACCACCACCACCTATTCCTATCCGAGCTATAGTCAGCAAACCACGGTCTATTATCCACAGCCCCAGCAGCAGGTGGTTGTCGGTACGCCGATCATGGTGCCGACCTATCCGGCTCCCCAGGCGGTCTACATTCAGCCCGCCCCGGCTCCGGTGGTGACCTACTCCTATCCCGTCACCTCGACGGTCGTCGTGGGTCAGAGCTATCCGTCCGTGATTGCCGTGCCTTCCCGTCCGCACCACTCCCATCATCATGGCCATCAGCCCCGTTTGCAATATGTCAACGGTATGGCCTTCCCGATTCAATACTGATGTCGTTGCGGTTGCCTCTCCCAAGGTGAGGCAACCGCTTCTTCCCCAGCAGATCCTTTCAGACCGGTTTCAGCTTGTCCTGCCGATAATGGTTGCCGACAGACTCCTGGCGTGACGTTATTCTACCAAGGGAGCCAATTGTAAAACGGCGAAGCAACATGATGATCTAAATGAAAATGAATGAGAAAGTCAAAGGATAGAACATTTTATTTTTTTGATAAATAAAAGATAAAATATTGAAATACATAACCTTATAATATTTACTGGCTTTGTTGCGAAAGTTACCCCCTCCCGCAAGGAATAAAAATCATGGTGGTCAAAAAATTCCTGCTGAATCGCAAACCTGCCTTTCATGCCGGCATGGTGGCGGCGGGGGTGTTGATTGGCTTGAACCTGCTGCTCTTTCTGGCCAAGGTGGTGGTTGGTCTGCAATACAACTCCCTGGCGGTGTTGTCGGACGCGGGCAACTCGCTGGTGGATATCGTCACCTCGACCATCATTCTGTTTGCGGTGCGGGAGACGTCCAAACCGGCGGATACGGGGCATCCCTTCGGTCATGCCCGCGCCGAGCCGCTGGCGGCGTTTACCGTCGCGGTCCTCACCTGTGTCCTGGCGGCTCAGGTGGCGCGGGAGTCCGTCAAACGACTGCTGGAGGGTGGGGAGCCGTTGCAGGGCATCGCACCGCTGCTGGTATTGCTGGGGGTCATTGCGGTCAAGGGCGCCATCTGGGTCGTGGCAGGGCGCATGGGCCGGCGCTCGCGCAGCCCGGCCCTGATCGCGGCGGCCATCGACGCCAAAATGGATGTGGTCATCAGCCTGATGGCCATCGTGGGTGTGGGTGGCGCCGATCTGGGTTGGGCCTGGTTCGACGGCGTGGCGGCCTTGGTCATCGCGGTGTGGATTGCCTGGACCGGCTTCTCTCTCGGAAAAACCAATATCGAACGCCTATTGGGGGCGGTTCCCGAGGCGCGGCTGGTGCGTCTGATTCGCGCCCGTCTGAATGGGTTGAAGAAAGAGAAATCCATACGCAACTTCCACGAACTGCGGGTGCATTACGTCGGTTCGGAGATACACGTCGCCCTGCATGTGGATGTGGACCGGGGCATGGATCTGCAGGCCAGCCACGACCTGGATGAGAAGATTCAGGCCATGTTACAGGGTATTCCGGGGGTGGCTCACGTAGCGGTGCATGTGGATCCGGTGTAATCATGGGGCTTCGGGGGGGCGGTCCCCCGAAGCCCCGTACAATAAATCGCGCCGCCTTCTTCAGACCACCGTTCCGACATAACGCAGGCAACGGATTTGGGTGATGTTGAATTTCGATTGCTGTAACCATTTGGCCAGTGCCTGAGCGTTCTTTCGGAAGGTGGAATCCGCCATCTCTTCCGGCGCTTCCAGAATCAGGTCAAGGATAATGCCGGTCACGTTGTAGTGGGGCGTCACATCCCGGAGGCCAAGACCCGGATGGGCCGACAACTGCTCCTGCAAGGCCACTTTTATCATGTGGCGCGTCGGGGCTTTTTCGATCCGTTCCAGATCGGCGATCAGGTCGTCTTCCACGTCGATGTGGACGATCAACTCCGACAAGGCCTCCACCTCCTCCAGCAGCTCACTGCGAATTTCCGCCGCAATCTGATGCCCTTCGCTCACGGACAGGAAGGGATCCACCTGAACGTGAACATCGGCCACGATGTCCGGTCCCAGTCGCCTGGCCCGCAGGGTGTGGATTGACACCACATCGGAGCGGTTGATGATGAAGTCCTGCATCTTTTGCCGCACTTCGGCATCGACGCTCCCCGTGTGATCGGTCAACTCCTTCACGGCTTCGCTGCCGATCTCGAAACTCACCTTGCTGACGAAAAAGGCCACGGCGATGGCCGCCAGGGGGTCGAAGATGGGGTAACCCATCAGGGCGCCGCCGATACCGATCAAGGCGGCCAGGGAGGAGATGGAGTCGGCCCGGTGATGCCAGGCGTTGGCGATGAGGATGTTGGATTTGAGTCGCCGCCCGGTGCGAATGGTGTACTGGTAGAGGATTTCCTTGAGAATGATCGAGAAGAGGGCCACCCAGAAGGCCAGTTGGCCGGGCGCCTCCAGAGTGTCGCTGTCCAGCCGGCCGGCGGCATCCTTGACGATGCCCACGGCGACACCCAGCAGAATCACCGAAAGCAGGATGGAGGTGAGTCCCTCGAACTTGCCATGGCCGTAGGGATGGGACTCGTCCACCTCCTTACGGGCGATTTTCATGCCCACCAGCACCACCAGATCGAAGAGAAGATCGGCGCCGGAGTGGAAGCCTTCCGCGACCAGCGCGGCGGAGTTGGAGAGAAATCCGATGATCAGCTTGGAAAGCGTCAGAACCAGATCACCCAGCGTTCCCACCTGGGTAACCCGTTTGGCAGTGGCGTAATTGGCATCTTTGGGATCCAGCTCCGAGTGACTCATCGCTTTTCCAGTCGGCAGTGGGGGGATGGACAAAAAAAGTAAAGCGGAATAATGGCCTGGCCAATCTGAATTGGCTCTGAAAAAGCGGCATCCTGACAGAATTTTAGCGGGAAGACAACTCGCCAAGGGCCAGAAGGGCTTCGGTGCGGTCGCTGAAGGGATGGCATCCACGGGCATCGATCTGCACCGTTTCGTGACCTTTTCCGGCGATCAGAACCGCATCGCCGGGTTGGGCCAGGGCAATGGCGCGGCGAATGGCCTGACGCCGATTGGGGATTTCGATAATGTCATCCTTTCGCATCCCGGCACGAATGGCGGCGCGAATGGCGGCGGGATCCTCGTTGCGGGGGTTGTCGTCGGTGAGGATCACCCGATCGGCCAGAGCCTGGACGGCGGCTCCCATGAGGGGACGTTTGCCGCGGTCCCGGTCTCCGCCGCAGCCGAAGAGGCAGATGAGACGCCCCGAGGTGAGGGGGCGGGCGGTGCGCAGCAGCCGTTCCAGGGCATCGGGGGTGTGGGCGTAATCCACCACCACGGCAAAGGGTTGGCCGGCGTCGAGGCGTTCGAAACGCCCCGGAGGAGCCTGAACGTGCGCCAAGGCGGCGGCGATTTCCGACAGAGGAAGCTTCAGGCCATGGGCCATGCTGGCGGCGGCCAGGGCGTTGCTGACGTTGAAATCCCCGCACAACGGCAGAACAACGGGAACGGACGCCCCCTCGGCCACCAGTCGAAAGCGATTGCCGGCCCAGGAACGGTGAATCTCCCTGGCCGAAACGGTCCAGCCTTCTCCCTGCCCGAAGGTCAATACCCGCACCTCCGGGGGCAACAGGGCGGCCAGACGGGCGGCGTGGGCATCTTCTCCCCACAGGGCGGCCAGTTCACGGGTGTGTTCCGAAAAGAGCCGGGCCTTGGCGGCGAAATAGGCCTCTTCCGTGCCGTGGTAGTCGAGATGATCCTGGGTGAGGTTGGTGAAGACGGAGCCGGAGAAGTCCAACCCGGCCACCCGCTCCTGGTCCAGGGCATGGGAGGAGACCTCCATGACCACGGCGGTGCATCCGGCCCGGACCATGCGGTAAAAGATCTCCTGCAAAGCCACGGGATCGGGTGTGGTGTGGGTAGCGGGCAGGGAGTGTCCCGCGAAAAAGATGCCGGTGGTGCCCAGAAGGCCCGGACGTTCGCCCAAGGCTTCCAGCAGGGTGGCCAACAGGACGGTGGTGGTGGTCTTGCCGTTGGTGCCGGTGATGCCGAAGAGCCGCAACGAACGGGCCGGATGGCCGAAATAGGCGGCGGCCAGGTGGGCCAGGGCCCATCGGGGCCGGGGATGCACGATGCGGCTCAAGGGGGTTGCCCCCGGAGGAAGGGGGGTATCCGGGCTCACCAGCAGGGCAGTCGCTCCACGGGAGAGGGCATCTTCGATGAAACGGCTTCCCGTGGTCCGGACCCCTTGCAGCGCGGCGAAGAGCCAGCCGGGTCGAATCTCCCGGGAGTCGGCATGGAGGCCCGAGACCCGCGCAGAGCCCTCGCCGACCAGCTCCGCCCCCGGACAAGAGGCCACCAGTTCGGCCAGCGGGACAACTCGCCGATTTCCGTCGTTCATTTGAGTTCGAGAACCAGTTCGTGCTGGTCGTTCTGAAAATGGCGGGCCACCAGTCCGGAACCCGTGACCCGTGGAATGATGCCCTGACCTCGCAAAATCTCCAGGGCTTCGCCCAGGCTGGAGCCGATCAAAGCGTCGAAACCTTCCTGACGTTTGCGTTCCGGGTCGAAAACATAGCCTTCGATGGGGGGCATGGGATTGTCCACGGGAATTTCCGGCAGGGCGGCCAACATGGGCAGCGCCTCCTGGGCCACTTCCCGGAACACGGGGGCGGCCACCTGACCGCCGTAGTAGAGACCCTGGGGTTCATCGATGGCCACGTACATGATCAGGCGGGGGGTTTCGACGGGGACAAACCCCATGAACGAGGAGAAGTAGTGGCGCCCACCGTAGCCTCCGGTGGGCGAGGCCTTCTGCGCGGTACCGGTTTTTCCACCGACGGTATAGCCTTCGATGGCCGCCTGAGGGGCGGTGCCTTCGGGTCCGACCACACCCGCCAGGATATGGCGCATGGTGCGTGACGTTTCGGTTTTCATCACGCGCACCGGATCGGGCTGGGGTTTGGCCAGGAGTTGACCGTCCCGGATGACGCCTTCCACCAGCCGCGCCGTGGGCAGCAGACCGCCGTTGACGATGGCGGCTCCGGCGGTAATGATCTGCAGCGGGGTGACGGAGATGCCCTGACCGAAAGAGCGGTTGGCCAGACCCACGGTGACGTAGTGGGTGATGTCCGGCAGACGCCCGCTGGCTTCGTAGGTGAAGCCCAGATTGGTGGCTTTGCCGAAACCGAAGCGTTGCAGATAGTCGAGCTGGCGGGTATGCCCGGTTTGCAGACCGATCTTGGCGGCGCCGATGTTGGAGCTTTTTTGCAGAATCTGGGTGACGGTCATGGGCAGATCCTCCTTGTGGGTATCGCGGATGACCACATCCGCCAGGCGGAATCTGCCGTGTTCGACATCGAAGCGGGTATCGGGATTGACCACCCCCAGATCCAGGGCGGTGCCCACGGTGAAGATTTTGAAGGTCGAACCGGGCTCGTAGGCGTCGGTGACGTTGCGGTTGCGCCGGGATTCGGCCTTGCTGTCGGCGAGGTTGTTCGGGTTGTAGCTGGGGATGCTGACCATGGCCAGCAGCCGTCCGTCACGGGGATCCATGGCCATGGCCATGCCGGCCTTGGCCTGATGCTGGGTCACCGACTTGAGCAGCGCCCGATAGGCGATGTACTGAATGGTGCTGTCGATGGTCAAGACCACGTCCAATCCCGGTTTGGTGGGATCGATGGTCTTGGCCTCGGTCATGGGGCGGCCCATGCGGTCATGGCTGATGACCCGCAGGCCCGACTTGCCCTCCAGAATCTTGTTGAAGCTGCGTTCCAGCCCTTCCACCCCCTTGCCTTCGATATCGACGAAACCCAGAACATGGGCCGCCACCTCGCCGATGGGGTAGAACCGTTGCATCTCCGGGGTGAAATAGAGGGCGGAATCGAGGGCCAGTATGCGTTCGGCCATATCCGGCGCGATCTTGCGTTTCAATACCGGATAGCTGCCGGGTTTGGAGGAGCGGAGTTTCTGAGCCAGCCGGTCTTCCGGCATGTCGATCAGGGGAGCCAGTTGCCGTGCCAACTGGGTGGGGTTGCCCATGCGATCGATATCGATATTCAGGGTCTTGACCGGCAGGCTGACGGCCAGCGGGGTGCCCCGGCGATCGAGAAAGCGTCCCCGGTTGGCGGGAACCACGACCCGTTTCTTGTACTGGCTTTCGGCGCGTTCCCGCAGCTTGCTGCCCTGAACCAGGGCCAGGTCCAGGCTGCGAATGGCCAATACCACGAAGGCCAGCATGAAGATGCCCAGGATGAATTCCAGCCGTTTCCCGCTGGCCAGATCGACTGCGGGCATGCCCGGACGCCGGAAGAAGCGGCTCTGGGACGGCAGGGGGGACCGGGGCTTCTGGTTGGAGCCGAAAAGGGACAACCAGGAAGATTTGGCAGCCCGTGGTTTTTTGGTTGGGGGCATGGGAGATTCCGCTGGGACGCTTTTGGTTGATCCGCCGGTTAATGGGGTTGGTCCGTAACAGGAACGCTTCTCAAGGTTCCGCCACCAGCCACTGTTTGGCCTCCGGTCGAACCATGCCGAGTTCCTTGTTGGCGCGTTGTTCCACGGTATTGAGGTCGGTGCGGAAGACCAGTTCCATTTTCAGAGCCTGCTCGCGGTCGAGGAGTTGCACCCGTTCCTTCTTGGTCTCTTCCAGTTGGCGATGGGCGTTGAGCATCCACATGCGGGAGGCCACGGTGGCGGCGGCGGTGGAGATCAGCAGGATGGAAAGCACCACGATCAGAAACCAGTCGATTTTCATGAGACCTCTCCCGGAAGACCCCGGCGTTCGGCAAGGCGCAGTCGGGCACTGCGGGAACGGGGATTGACGCGCATTTCCGCTTCCGAGGGACGCAGCGGTTTGGCGGTCAAAGTGAGCAGGGGAGGGGGCCCCTGGGGTGCGACGGGCAGGTAACGCATGCCGGGTGTCCGGGAGGGATCCTCTCCCGAGCCGTGGCGAAACCAGCGTTTGACCAGGCCATCCTCCAGGGAGTGGAAGCTGATGATGGCCACTCTTCCCCCGGGTTTAAGCACCTTGATGGCGGCGGCGATGGCGGCATCCAGCTCTTCGAGTTCCCGGTTGACCGCCATGCGCAGGGCCTGGAAGACCCGTGTGGCCGGATGAATCTCTCCCGGTTTGCGGGGAGGCTGGATCTTCTCCAGCAGAGATATCAGATCGCCTGTGGTGGCGATGGGTTTCTGGCGGCGTTTTTCGACGATGGTGCGGGCCACCTTGCGGGCGTGGCGCTCTTCGCCCAGGTGGAAGAAGATGTCGGCCAGGGCTTTTTCGTCGAGGGTGCGCAACAGGGTGGCCGCGGTGGGAAAGGGGGAGTTGATATCCTGGTTCATGCGCATGTCCAGGGGGGCGTCGTAACGGAAGGAGAAGCCGCGCCGTGGGGTATCGAGCTGGTGGGAGGAGACGCCCAAATCGAAGAGGATGCCATCGGGAGCCGGCAGGCCGGAAAGGGCCAGGGTTTGGGCCAGTTCGCTGAAGCGTGCCTGGCAAAGCAGCAGACGGCCCCCCGAGGTATCGGCCAGGATCTTGCCGTGGGCGATGGCCTCCGGGTCCTGATCGATGCCCAGCACCTGTCCGCCGGGTGCGGAGGCGGCCAGGAGGGCGCGGGTGTGTCCGCCACCCCCGAAGGTGGCGTCGATATAGAATCCGCCGGGTTTCGGGGCCAGCCCCTGCAAGGTCTCCTGCAACATGACCGGATGATGGCGGAAATCCGGGGGCGGGGTCACCGATTGGCTGACGGGCAGGCCGCGTTCCAGGGTGCCGCTCCAGGCGGGGGCGTCGCTCTCTTCCGTCCCGGCAGGGGATGTCGCTTCGCCATGCAGGCGAATGCCGCGCCGGTGGGCGGGGTCGGGGGTGGTCTGAGTGCGTTGTCGTGGCAAGGGCATGGAGATCCCGGGTTGGCAAGAATCCAAGTAGGGGGACATCGACTGCCAAGGCAGTAAACGCCCTTCCTGATTTTTCGGCAGGAAATGTGTACCTGTCAAGCACCCCTGGGTAAAGAAGAAGGGAAATTCACCGGATTGTGGTTTCCGGGTGGGATCATCACTACGTGCCGGCTGGGATCGGAGCCCGGAATGGAGTAGAATTCCCCGAAATGGGATGGATTTGGTCAGAAATGTCGGGAGATTGCCATGCAGGTGAGTGCAAGCCTCCCCGCCTCTTCGTGGATGCTTTCCGAAATGAATCCGGAACAGTTGCTGGAGGAGGGGGAGCGATATCGGCAGTGCGGGGAGGTTTTCCGGGCGCTGCTTTGTTACGAGGCGGCATTGGGGAGGCTTCCCGAGCGGGAGGATGTGCGCCGGGAGTTGGAACTCCCGGAGGCCGGGCAAGGGGATGCGACTTTTGCGGAGTTGTCCGCAATTCCGGGCGGACCGGCGGGAGACGGGGTTTTCCCTCGTTGTCTGGGACGACTGGCTCTGAGCAAAGGCGACTGGGAAGCGGCGACCTCCTTTTTGCAGAAGGCGGTCGATCTGCAACCCGGAACGGCGGAAACCTACTATCTGCTGGGAAGGTCTCTTCGGGCGACGGGCCGGGGGGAGGCGGCCATCGGCGCGTTGCGCAAGGCGGTGCTGCTGGCTCCCCGGGTGGCCCTTTACCAGGAGACGCTGGGAAATGCCCTGCGGGAGGGCGGTGATGTGGACGGGGCTCTGGAGGCTTACGATCAGGCCCTGAGAAGCAATCCCCACCTGACGGAGGTGCGCTTTCATCGGGCGGCCTCCCTGCTGTGCAAAGGGTTGTGGAGCGAGGGGTGGAGCGCCTTCGAGGCCCGACGGGAGCTTTCCGTCTGGCGCGAGGGGCTTCCCGAGCCGAGCCTCCCGGCCTGGGACGGCATTTGTCGGGCGGGCCGGGTTTTGCGGGTGCAGGCGGAGCCGGGGCTGGAAAACACCATCCAGTTTTACCGTTTTCTCTCCTGGTTGACGGAACGTGGCTGTCGGCCCGTTCTGGCCTGTCAGGAGCCGTTGCACCGTCTCTTCGCCATGCAGCCCGAGGTGGGGCGGGAGCTTTCCTTGTGCGGTTTTGCCGACCCTGCGGAGCAGGCCGAGGCCGAGGTTCCCCTGTTGAGTTTGCCGCGTTTTTTGGGACTGACCCCGGCCACGCTACCCCGCAAACCGGCCTATCTGTCGGTGGATCGGGCCTTGGTAACAGCGTGGCGGCAGGTATTGGGTCCGTCATCGCTGCTGCGGGTGGGACTGGCTTGGAGCAGTGATCCGCTGCGGGCTCCGGATCCGGGAAAACGCGACCTGCTGAAACGCCTGAAAGGGGTGAGCTTTCTCGCCCTGCCCGGATGCGGGGAGGAAGAGACCGGCAGTGCAGCCGACATGCCCGTTCCACCGGGCGAGGTGAAGGATTGCGCCGATCTGGCGGCGGTACTGCTCAATCTGGATCTGGTCATCGCTTCGGACGGCCCGACGGCTCATCTGGCGGGGGCTTTGGGCAAGCCGGTCTGGGTGATGATTCCCCATGTTCCCGATTGGCGCTGGATGCGGCAGCGTTCCGACACCCCCTGGTATCCCGGCATGCGCCTGTTCCGTCAGACCCGGAGCGGGGAGTGGGAGAACGTGATGGACGAGATGACGGCCCATCTGCGTCGGTTGGCGCAGGTATGAGCCCCAAAGGGCCGGGAGGCGAAGCGGGTCTGTAAGCCGGGTTCTGTCCACCCCACAACCTCCCGGTCTGCGGTGGGGATGGGCAATCATTCCTCTAGGATGGCCGTTACCGACCACCTCCAGCAGCCAACCCGGGGATTCGGGCGAGCCGCCCTTGGCATCCCCCTATTCGGCCTTGCTCCAGGCGGGGTTTTCCGTGCCGCCCCCGTTACCGGGAAGCGCGGTGCGCTCTTACCGCACCCTTTCACCCTTGCCGGAAACCTTTGAGACAAAGGCACCGTCCGGCGGTCTGCTCTCTGTGGCACTTTCCCTGGGGTTGCCCCCGCCGGGTGTTACCCGGCGCCCTGCCCTGTGGAGCCCGGACTTTCCTCCCGCCGCCTCCGGTGGAGACGGCCGGCGATTGCCTGACCCGCTTCGCATACCAACACGACCAGTGTATATCACTTTCCCCGGTCAAACACGGGGTTCTATCCGTTGCCTCCCGAAGCCGGGCGACTGTTCCAGGAGAAGGTGGCGGTGGTGGTGAAGTTCCACACCGAGGCCACCACTGCCCCCAGAAATCCGGCCAGCCACCAGACCACGGACTGCTCGTAGAGAAAATCGCCCACCAGAACGCTGATCACCGTGCCGATGCTGCAAGCGCCGTAGTAGATGAGCAGACCCCGCAGGAAGCCCCAGCCGCGCAGGCGGTGGTCCCGGAAGGTGAAGCGGTTGTTGAGGGTGAAGTTGAGGGTCATGGCCAGGGTGGCGGCTACCGACTGGCTGATCCAGAAGGGCATCTCCAGCCGCAGCAGCAGCAGGCCCATGACCGCCAGATGCAGCAGCGCCCCGATGGAGCCCATGCTGACGAACATCAGAAAACGCAGGGGCACATAGTGGCGAAACCACTTTTCCAGCAGCAGCAACAGCAGTTCCAGGGTGCCGCCGGGATCCAGGGTGCTGGTTCCGGCATGGCGTTCCCGTCGGGTGTAGGGATATTCCGCGAGGCGAACCGGCCCTTTCACGGCGGTGAGCAGGTCGAGCAGAATGCGAAACCCCATGATGGCCAGGTTGGGCACGGCGCGTTCCAGGAAATCCCGGGTGACCACGAAAAAGCCGCTCAGCGGGTCGCAGACCGGCACCTTCAGCAGGGCGGAGAGCAGACGTGTGGTCCAGGGGCCGTGGGCAAGCGGGTCGTGTCGTTCCCGGGCCTGACAGCCCACGACCAGATCCAGCTTATCCCGCTGCAGGGTTTCGACCATGGCGGGGAGGAGGGTTTCGTCGTGTTGTAGGTCTCCGTCCAGAATGGCGATGCAGGGGGCGGAAGAGGCCAACATGCCTTCGAGACAGGCCGAGGAGAGACCGCGTCGCCGCAATCGTCGCAGACAGCGCACATTGGCCTTCTCCCGGGCCAAAGCGTGTACCTCGGCGCTGGTACCGTCGGGAGAATCGTCGTCCACGAAGATGACCTCCCAGGCCATACCGGAGAGGGCTTTTTCCAAAGCCGTTACCAACGGACGGATATTGGGCCGTTCGTTGAAGGTTGGTACGACAACGGTCAGTTCGGGAATGATCAACGACGCCGGCCCCCTCTGAAGTGCCTCTCCGTCCGAGAGGTTTCCCCATGATGATAATTTCAGGACCAGGCATGATTTTCGGAGACCCGCCGGTTGTCAATGGGGAATTGACCAATCGGATGCGATTGCTCTCCGCACGGGAGAGACGGACATTCCCCTTCCCGGAATTGCCCGCACTTTGCCGAATGAGGGTTGAAAGAAGCCCCGATCGCGGCCATTATGGTAACGCTGTGCAAGGCATCACCGTGACTGACCAGGAGGCTGGTCCCGCTCGTCGGGAGAGGCCCTGCCGTAACGGTGTCCGCGCCTTCCGTGCCGATTTCGACCACCTGTTTCCCGTGCGTGTCTTCATGAATCGATCCAGCCACTCCTTCCATCCAGACGTCGACAAGGAAATGCCATGAAAGCCGTCATCCTTGCGGGCGGGCGCGGCAGCCGCCTCTCCGAAGAGACCCATCTGCGTCCGAAACCCATGGTGGAGATCGGTGGCAAGCCTATCCTCTGGCATATCATGAAGATCTATTCAGCCCACGGCATTCACGATTTCATTATCTGCCTTGGTTATAAGGGTTATCTGATCAAGGAGTACATGGTCAACTACGCCCTGCACCAGTCCGATGTGCATGTGGACGTGGGGCGGCAGCGGGTCGAGATCCTGGGGGGCAATACCGAACCCTGGCGCATCACCCTGGCCGATACCGGCGAGGACTCCATGACCGGGGGGCGTCTGAAGCGGGTCGGTCGTTACCTCGACGACGAGGATTTCTGCATGACCTACGGTGACGGCGTGGGCAACATCGATGTGACCGCTTTGATCCGGTTTCACCGCGAACAGGGCACACAGGCCACCATGACGGCCACTCGTCCGCCCGGACGCTTCGGCATCCTGACCCTGAAGGAGAACACGGTCACCTCCTTCCGGGAGAAGCCCTCCAGCGAAGGATGGATCAACGGCGGCTTTTTTGTCCTCAATCCGAAGGTTCTGGATCGCATCGAGGGGGACGCCACCATTTGGGAACGGGAACCCCTGGAGACCCTGGCCCGTGACCGACAGATCGCGGCCTATCGTCACGACGGGTTCTGGCGTCCCATGGATACCCTGCGGGACAAGAATGAGTTGGAAGCCCTGTGGGATTCCGGGAATGCGCCATGGAAAATCTGGTAGTGGATGCCGCCTTCTGGCGCGGCAAGAAGGTCTTTCTCACCGGGCATACCGGTTTCAAGGGGAGCTGGCTCTCCCTGATGCTGCAACACCTGGGGGCCGAGGTCACGGGTTACGCCCTGCCGCCGCCGACCCGGCCCAGCCTCTTCGAGGTGGCCCGGGTGGGAGAGGGCATGCACAGCCTGCAGGGCGACGTGCGGGACCTGCACCATTTGCAGTCCGCCATGAGGGAGTTTCGCCCGGATGTGGCCATGCATCTGGCTGCCCAACCCCTGGTGCGCCTCTCTTACGACGAACCGGTGGAGACCTATGCCACCAACGTCATGGGAACCGTGCATTTTCTGGAGGCGGTGCGGCACTGTGACACGGTGCGGGCCGTGGTCAACGTCACCAGCGACAAGTGTTACCAGAACCGGGAGTGGGACTGGGGCTATCGGGAAAACGATCCCCTGGGTGGACTCGATCCCTACAGCAACAGCAAGGGCTGCTCCGAAATGGTCACCACGGCCTATCGGCACTCCTTCTTCCATGCCGAGCGTTACGCTTCTCACGGAGTGGCCCTGGCTTCCGCGAGGGCCGGCAACGTCATCGGCGGGGGGGATTGGGCCCTCGACCGGCTGGTGCCGGACATCCTGCGCGCCTTCGAGGAGAAGCGGCTGCCCCTGATCCGCAATCCCCGGGCCATCCGTCCCTGGCAACATGTGCTGGAACCGTTGCGGGGCTACCTCATGCTGGCCCGCGGTCTGTACACCGAAGGCCTTGCTTTTGCCGAAGGCTGGAATTTCGGACCCCGTGTCACCGATTGTCGCACGGTGGGTGAGGTGGCCCAGCGTCTCGGGCGTCTGCTGGGGGTGGAAACGCCCTACGTCACCGATACCCGGCGTCAGCCCCACGAGGCGGGTTTCCTGAAACTCGACTGCTCCCGAGCCGAAAACCATCTGGCCTGGGCCCCCCATACCGATCTGGAAGCCGCTTTGGGCATGGTGGCCGAGTGGTACCGGGCCTATTGGGATCAGCAGGCGATGCAGGCCTTCACCCTGACCCAGATTCGGGATCATCTGCGCGCCACCTCCCTCAATCCGGATTCTCCAGCCGAGTCATGACCATGGAAAATGTTTCCGCCTCCCCGGACGAATTGAAGCAGCAGATCCTGGATCGGGTGGCCCGGTTCGCCGAGATGGCCCACGCTCCCCGGCCATTCGTTCCGGGTGAAACCCCGGTGCCGGTTTCGGGCAAGGTCTACGGCGCTCCGGAGATGGTCTCTCTGGTCGAGGCGGCGCTCGAATTCTGGCTGACGGCGGGGCGTTTCGACGCGGCCTTTTGCGAGGGGCTGAAACAGGTGACGCAACGCCGTCATGTCCTGACGGCCAACTCCGGCTCCTCGGCCAATCTGCTGGCCCTGACCTCCCTGACCTCGCCGCTGCTCGGCAAGCGGCGACTGCTGCCGGGGGATGAGGTCATCACCCTGGCCGCCGGCTTTCCCACAACGGTCAACCCCATTCTGCAAAACCGCCTGTTGCCCGTTTTCGTGGATGTGCAGGCCGAAACCTACAACGTCGATCTTCAGGCCCTGGCGGATGCGGTCACGGACAAGACCCGCGCCATCATGATGGCCCACACCCTGGGCAACCCCTTCGATCTGGACGGGGTGATGGAAATCGCCAAAAAACACCATCTCTGGCTCATCGAAGATACCTGCGACGCTCTGGGCAGCTTCTATCGGGGCAAGCCCGCCGGTTCGTTCGGCGATGTGGCCTCCCTGAGCTTCTATCCGGCCCACCACATCACCACCGGGGAAGGGGGGGCGGTGCTGACCGACAACTCCCTGATCAAACGCTCCGTGGAGTCCTTCCGGGACTGGGGTCGGGATTGCTGGTGTCCGACAGGGCGCGACAACACCTGCAAGCAACGCTTCGAACGCACCTTTCCCAACCTGCCGCCGGGCTACGACCACAAGTACGTCTACAGCCACATCGGCTACAATCTGAAGATGACCGATCTGCAGGCGGCGGTCGGTCTGGCGCAACTGCAGCGCCTGCCCGAGCTGGAAGCGGCCCGCAAGGCCAACTTCGCCCACCTTCATGCCGCGTTTGCTCAATGGTCGCACCTCTTCATTCTGCCCCGCGCCACGCCTCACGCCGAACCGAGCTGGTTCGGTTTCCCCCTGACGGTGAAAGACGAGGCACCTTTCACCCGTGAGGAGCTGATGGTGGCGCTGAACGAGCGCAAGATCGGCACCCGGTTGCTGTTTGCAGGCAATCTGACCAAGCAGCCCTTGATGCAGGATCAGCCCTGTCGCATCTCCGGGAGTCTGGAGAATACCGACCGTATTCTGCGCGGCACCTTCTGGCTGGGGGTTTTCCCCGGCTTGAGCCGCGACATGCTGGATTATGTCGTCGCCGGCGTAGAGGCTTTCCTGGCCCGACGGGGCCTGGCCTGAGCCGGAGGGGAGAGGCGCCGTGGGCGGTGAGGTCTGGATCAGCGGAGCCAGCGGTTTCTTCGGAGCCCATCTGGTCCGGGGTTTCGCCCGGTCGGGCTGGCGGGTCACCGCCCTCTGCCGGGGCGCCTCCGACACCCGTCGCCTGGATCGTCTCCTGGCGGGGGGGCCCGAGGTGAATCGACTGCTGCTCGATCTTCAGGACCAGGAGGCGGTCGAGACGGCCCTGGATCGGGAGCCTCCCGAGGTTCTGGTCCACGCGGCGGCCTACGGTGTGGATCACCGGCAGCAGGAGGTGGCCACGGCCCTGAGTTTCAACGCGGTGGCCACGGCGTTTCTGGTGGATGCGGCGGCCCGAAACCGGGTGGGCCGTTTTCTGCACATCGGTACCGCAGCCGAATACGGCGATGCCGCCGGTCTCGACGGACCCGTCGATGAAGAGAGCCTGCCGCGCCCGGCCCACCATTACGGCATCAGCAAACTGGCGGGAACCCTGCTGGCTTTGGGACGCGCCAGGGCGGCGGGACTGCCGCTGGCCGTGGTGCGGCCCTTCGGCATGTACGGCCCCCTGGAGGGGGAACACAAATTCGTGCCCCAGGTGCTGCGGGCCTGCCTGAGCCGCACCCCGCTGCCTCTGACCGAAGGCACGCAGATTCGTGATTACTGTTATGTGGAAGATGTGGTCGACGCCAGCCTGCGTCTGGCCGCAGCCGACCCTTTCCCCGATCAGGAGATCATCAACCTGGGGTCGGCCCGCCCCCTGACCCTGCGCGCGCTGGGCGAAAGCGCCGCTGCGGTTGTGGGCAACGGAACGGATATGCTTCAATGGGGCCGGTTGCCGATGCGGCAAAACGAAGTGCCCCGCATCGTCTGCAACGCCGACAAGGCCAGGCGTCTGCTGAACTGGCAGGCAACCACTTCTCTGGAATCCGGCCTCGAAGCGACCCTGCATTTCGAGAAAGAACGACCGGGTTGGCAAGGAGCTGTTTCATGAAGTATCTGATCACCGGTGGTTGCGGCTTTTTGGGATCCAATCTGGCCGCGGAGGTGTTGCGTCGGGGGGAGTCGCTGGTGGTTTTCGACAACCTCTCCCGCCTGGGGTCGGAGAGCAATCTCGCCTGGCTGCGGGGACAAGGCGCTTTTCGTTTCGAGCGTGGCGATATGCGTGAGGCGGAGACCATCGCCCGTCTGGTGGCCGAGGAGCGGCCGGAGGTGGTTTTCCACCTGTCGGGCCAGGTGACCATGACCCGTTCCATCGCCGATCCGGTTCTCGATTTCCAAACCAACGCCCTGGGCGCCATCCATCTGTTGGAGGCGGTGCGGCACGGATCCCCCGGAGCCGTGGTGGTTTTCAGTTCCACCAACAAGGTCTACGGCGACCTGGAGTGGGTGCGTTATCAGGAGACGGAACGGCGTTATCTCACCCCCGATTTTCCCAACGGCTTCGACGAAACCCTTCCGCTCGATTTTCGCTCCCCCTACGGCTGTTCCAAGGGCAGCGCCGACCAGTACATGCTGGACTACGCCCGCATCTTCGGTTTGCGCACCATCGTTTTCCGCCACTCCTCGATGTACGGTTCCCGGCAATTCGCCAGCTTCGATCAGGGCTGGGTGGGCTGGTTCTGTCAGAAGGCGGTGGAGACCAGCCGTGGCACCCTGCCGGAGCCCTTCACCATCACTCACACCGGCAAGCAGGTGCGGGATCTGCTGCACGCCGAAGACATGATCCGCCTCTATTTCACCGCCGTGGACAAGGCTGATGCGGCCAAAGGGCTGGCTTTCAACATCGGTGGCGGCATGGCCAACAGCCTCTCCCTGCTGCAACTCTTCGACCTTCTCGACCAGGAGTTGGGTATCCGCATGGTGTTTCGCCATACCCCGCGCCGGGAGAGCGATCAGTTCGTCTTCGTGGCCGATATTGCCAGGGCCCGGAAGATCCTCGGTTGGGAACCACGGGTCGATTGCCTCGGCGGCATCCGGCAGATGGTGCGCTGGTGTGGGGAGATCCTGCCATGACGGTACTCAGCGTGGTCATTCCCGCCTATCAGGAGGGGGCCAATCTGGCCATACTGCTGCCGCGCCTGATCGAAACCCTGCGTTCTTTGGGGCAGAGCTACGAAATTCTGATCGTCGATACGGAAACGCCTCTGGATGATACCCCGGCGATCTGTGGACGTTACGCCGCCGACGGGGTGCGCTGTCTGCCCCGCCGGGAGGGCCCCAGCTTCGGCAGTGCGGTGCGTACCGGCATCAACGCCTCCACCGGGGAGTTCGTGGTCTGCATGGATGGCGACGGCTCCCACGATCCGGAGTTCATTCGGGAGTTGTACCGGCATCGCCACGAAGCCCACGTCATCGTGGCCTCCCGCTATACCGAGGGGGGTGGTACGGAAAACATCCTGATCCTGCAGTTCCTCAGCTGGCTGGTCAACTACAGCTACCGTCTGGTCTTCTCCCTCAACTGCCGGGATGTCTCCAACAGCTTCAAACTCTATCCGGGTCAGGCTCTGCGCACCATTCGCCTGGTGTCGGAGAATTTTGAAATCGTCGAGGAGATCCTGATCAAACTGAAGCGCCAGCTGCCCGACCTGACCATCCGGGAGCTGCCGTTTCTGTTTCGATCCCGCAAGCATGGCAAGACCAAGCGTCAGTTGGTCCTTTTCATCTTTACCTTTGCCTCGTCCATCCTGCGCCTGCGCTTCATGAAATAGCCGCATCGCAATCGCGGTGGACCGCACAGTGGGGTTTCGAAAAGCGATGATGCCACAACCGGATCGGATCGGGGTCGACGGCAAACGGGATGGGTTGTTTTCCTTCCATCTGGTGCTGGCGTGCCTGCTGATCAACCTGCCCCTGCTGCTCAACGGAGCTTCCGCCCCCCTGTTCCGGCACGATTTCGCCGACCAGTATCTGCATAAGTTCGGTGCCTGTGCGGCCTTTCTGGGCGATCCTGCCGGTCATGCCTGGTATGCCGATATCCTGCGTGGCTGGCCGATGCTCTACGGCTCCATCTTTCCCCTGCAGTGGCCTTGCCTGTTCAATACCTTTCTGAACGCCGTCACCTCCATGCAGTTGCTGGTGCTGCTGCACGAAGTCGTGGCCGTTCTGGGGGCCTACTGGTTTCTGCGACGCATCCTGGCGGTGCCTCCCTCCCTGGCTCTGCTCGGCGGGCTTCTTTACGGTAGCCAGGTGCTTTACTACGTGGAAAACTACTTCGTGGTGCAGACGAGTTTTCTGCCCGCCATTTTCGCTCTGGTCTCCGTGCCGTTCACCCGCAAAAGCACCCCCTGGCTGCTGCTGGGTTATCTGGGCACCTATCTGTTCTACTACCCACCGTATATCCTGCCGAATACCCTGCTATTTCACGGCCTCTTTCTGCTCCTCATTCAGATGCTGTTCCAGTGCAACCTCAAGGGTCAGTGGCTGCGGGGCATGGTCTATTGGGGAGGCTACGGTCTGTTTGCCGCTCCCGCCGTGTTGGGCATCGTGAGAGATTGGTCGGGGTCCAATCGGCTCCTCTGGAGCGTGGCTCCCGGTGAATTGCCGGGATGGTCCGCCGCTCTGCAGAGTTTTTTGGGCAAGATCCCCTACTTTTTGGGTATGGAGGGGTTTCTCTACCCCTCCCTGGTGCTGGCGGTCGCTCTGGTTCTGGCCGGGGAGCGGGATGACCGGGTGAGAAGGCGGGTCCTCGCCCTGGGCGGTGTCGGGCTGTTCCTGGGGCTTTTGGAGTCGCTGGTCAACTCCGAACTCTGGCTGCCGTTGATGAATCAGTTGCCCTGGGTGGGGATCTTCTCGTTCATCTATTCCCGTTTTTATTACGCCGTGCCCTTTGTCTGGCTGCTTTTGTGGGGAGTGCTGCTGAGTCGTCCGGCCTGGTTGGCGTCGGTGTCCTTTCGAAGCCTCCGGCACCGCATGGCCTTGCTGATGGTCCTGGCCCTGCCGCTGGTCTATTCGGGACGCCGGGAAGCGCTGCCGGTGGTCGCTTCGTTCTGCGCCATGCTTCTGCTCCTGGGGGGTGTTCTGCTCTTTCTCCGTCTGGAGAAACAGGGGAGTGCGTTGCAGCTTCTGCTGCCGGTGCTTCTGGTCCTCACCGGGTTCAAGGGGGGGCTCTTTCTGTTCCAGGCCTTCGGGGATCCTTCCGCTCCTTCGGGTCTGGCGGAGGCCGACCGGTTCGCCTACCCTGTTTCTTCTCCCCAGGATCCCCGACGCATGCTATCCGTGGTGGAGAAGTGCGCTCCTCGGGAGTTCTATCCGGCTCAGGTCTCCCAGCGGGGCTGGCAGACCCTGGACGGGTTCAGCGTCTTCTACGCCGGAGCGATGGGTCAACAATGGCTCGATGTGGTGGTTCGGGACGTTCCCGGCTGCAGCCGGGGTTTTCAGGCCTGGAACAACCGGGTCGAATTGACCGAAGCGGCCTGGCAGGCCCATGCCGACGACATCGTGGCCTGGGCGCGATTCAACCATGTGGGGCTCATCCGCTCCCGCGTGGTGCTGGACCACCCCGAACTGGTTCTGCTGGGAGAGGGCTCGATCACCGAGCACAAATACCGCAGGCACCTGTTCGGCCTGCTGCGTGGCCAGGATAACCGGCGGGAGGCGTATCAGGAGAGCTTCGGCTTTTTCGTCTACGAGCTGAAACCGGTTCTGTCACGGGTGATGGCGGTTTCCGCCGAAGTGAAGGGGCTGCTGGGGCAGGGGCGCCACGTCGAGGCTTGGCAGGCCTCCGGCAACGAGGCGGTGCGCACGGTGCCCCTCACCGGCTATCTTCCGGCCCGCCTCGATTTCGACTTTGCCGGGCGGGAAGGGGAGAGCCTGCTGGTGGTGGACAACCACCATCCCGATTGGCGTCTGCTGGTGGACGGGCAGCCGGCGGCGGAGCGGCTCTCCCGGGGGCCGATGGGCGTTCTGTCCATCTCGGCTGCCGAGGGTAGCCACCACTATCGCCTGCACTTCGCTCCCTGGACCAAATGGCTGCTTCCGGCCAGCGTAAGCCTCTCCATGCTGTGGATTCTGGGTCTGCCCTGGCTGCTGTCGCGGTGGCGTTTCACCCGGGTGTGGGGCCTGCATCCGTGACGGCCAAGCGGCAGCCCAGTTGCCGGATGACCTCCAGCAGGCGTTGTTTGGTGATCGGTTTGCTCAGATAGAAGTCGCATCCGGCTTCCCGGCTGCGTTGGGCCTCTCCTTCCAGGGCGTGGGCCGTCAGCGCCACGATGAGCCGGTGGCGGCCCCCTCCTTCCTGAATCTCCCACTCCCGATAGGCTCTGGTGGCGCTGTATCCGTCCAGAATCGGCATCTGCACGTCCATGAAGACCAGATCGAAGACCTCGTTTTTCAGTCGCTGCAGTGCCTCTTCCCCGTTCCAGGCCACGGAGAGGGTGTGAGGCGTTTTTTTCAGAAAGGTGGTGATCAGCAGTTGATTGTCTTCGGAATCTTCCACCAGCAGAATGCGCAGGGGCGGACATTCCGACAGGGTCAGGGGTTCGGGGGTGGCCTGCAGGGCGGGTGGCGGCGCTGCCCGCAAAGGCAGGGTGATGCAGAAGGTGCTGCCTTTCCCCGGTTCACTGCTGACCTGAATATCGCCCCCCATGCGGTCGACCAGTCCACGGGAGAGGGCCAGTCCCAGGCCGCTGCCCCCGAACTGGCGGGTGATGCCGGCATCCCCCTGGACAAAGGGTTGAAAGAGCCGCTCCACGATCTCCTGTTTCATGCCGATGCCGCTGTCTTCCACGGCCAACCGCAGGTGCGCGGCATCGGGCGTGACGCTCTCCCGCAGGGAGATGCCGCCCCGTTCGGTGAATTTGACGGCGTTGCCGATCAGATTGACCAGAACCTGGCGCAGGCGCAACCCGTCGGCGAGCAGCCAGCGGGGTCGGTTCGCCTCGGGCAGATAGTCCAGGCGCAGCCCTTTTTTATCGGCCAGAACCCGCATCAGTTCCACGACTTCTCCGACGACCTGGCCGAAATCGACGGTCTCCTCCAGCAGGGTGAACTGACCGGCTTCGATTTTCGACAGGTCCAGAATCTGATTGATCAACTCCAGAAGGGTATGGCCCGCCCGTTGGATTTTGCCCAGATAGCCCTGCTGCTCCTCGGTGAGTTCCGATTCCAGGAGGAGATCCCCCATGCCGATGACCACGTTCATGGGGGTGCGGATTTCGTGGCTCATGCTGGAGAGAAAGGCGCTTTTGAAACGGCTGGCGGCTTCGGCCTGCTCCTTGGCGCGTCGTAACTGGCCGTGCAGTTCCCGCAGTTGCAGGTTGGCTTCCAGCAGTTCCGCAGTACGCTCCCGCACCCGTTTTTCCAGGTGGATCCGGTCTTCTTCCAGTTGGCGGCGCATGTGTTGCAGGCCGAGTTGGGCGCTGACCCGCAGGAGAATCTCCTGGGGGTGCAGGGGCTTGCTGATGTAATCCACTCCGCCGGCGTTGAATCCCTTGAGACGGTCCGTGGTTTCGGAGAGGTTGGCCAGAAAGAGGATCGGAATCGGGCGGAGCGTATTGTCGATTTTGAGTCGACGGCAGACCTCGTACCCGTCCTCGCCGGAGAGGTGGAGGTCGAGAAGGATCAGGTCGGCGGGCTGGGCCTTGAGGGAAGTCACGGCGCGCGTTCCGTCCAGGGCGGTACGAACCGAATGGCCCGCTTCGGCCAGCACGCTGCTCAACAGGCGCAGCTCGACCGGGTTGTCCGAGATGATGAAGAGGTTGGCGGAGGGCAGGTGGAAGGGATTCATGGCGGTTCGAGGCGGAAATCGTCGAAGCGATAGGGGGCCCGGAAGGCCAGAAAGGCCGGGTTGAGGCGTTTGGCCTTGCCGTAGGTCAGTGGTTGGGCGCTTTCCAACGAGATGATCCGTCCACCGCTGGCTTCGAGGATGGCTTGTCCGGCGGCGGTATCCCATTCGCAGGTGCCCACGAAGCGGGGGTAGACCTCGGCCTGTCCGAAGGCCAGCCGTCCGAACTTGAGGGCGGAGCCGATGGGGACCCGGTTGGTGATGGCGTTGAGGTCGGCGAAGCGCTGGCTGGCCGGGCCGTCGTGGAAGCGGCTGGTGACCATGCGCGGCACGGCGAGGCGGGGTGAAGGCGAAACGCTCTCCTCGTGCCCGCGCACAATGCGGGTGACGCCCTGGCCGATTCGGCCCAGGTAGAGTTCGTCGAGGGCGGGGGCGTAAAGGGCGCCGCACAGGGGGCGGTTGTCCCGCATCAGGGCGATGTTGACGGTGAATTCGTCGTTGCCGGCCAGGAAATCCTTGGTGCCGTCGAGGGGGTCGACCAGCCAGTAGGCTTCGCTGGTGAAACCGTCCACTTCGCCCTCTTCCGAAATCACCGGCAGGCCGCTTGGGCTCAACAGGCTGTGGATGGTGTCGTGGGCGGAGCGATCGGCGGCGGTGAGGGGGGAGCCGTCGGTTTTATGCTCTACCCGGATGGCCTGCCGATAGACCGAGAGAATGGCCTGCCCGGCGGCCAGGGCGGCGTCGCGGGCGAAACGGTCGAAGATCTCGATATCGGTCACGGGCGACTCCATCCTTTGACTTTCAATATGTTATCTTTTAAGTATCAAAAAAAGAAAATGTTTTGACTTTTGACGTTTTCTTGTGTGTTTTTAAAAATATTTATCAATTATATAAAAAATAAAAAAGTCAAAACATTTTCTTTTTTTTGATACTTAAAAGATAAAATATTAAAAGTCAAAACCTCCCTTTGCAAAATCCCTCAAACTTCCTCGGCAACGCTCCAGGCCAAGTCCATCCATGAAGGAATCAATATACTCCCTCTGCCCCTCCTGGAGAAAACGTCCTCTGAAGCTCTCATCGTCCATATTCAACACCTCCTCCAGCCCTTTTTCCAACTCCCCGAAACCATGCCGGACCAATCCGAGCCCATCCAGCGGAAAACCGCGATGATTCCCGGTGGCATCGTACCAGAACCCCCTTTTCCCCGCAGCCAGAGCATCACAGGTGGGAGAGGAGAAACCATCGGTGATGACCAGATCGGCCAACGCCGAAATCCAGGTCGGATCCCGGTCCTGATGCAAAAACACGGCATTTTCCAAAGCGTCCAGCCGGGCGAAACAGTCGAGCAGCTTCTGCCCCTTTTCGGGGTTGGAATAGACCATGTTGGGATCGGTATACCAGATTTTACCCTTGGAAGGCTTGAAAATGAATACCAGATCCCTGCGTTGTCGCGCCAGACGGTGGAAATCCTCGTAGAAAGCCAGCCCGGTATCGTAGGTGGTCGGGCAGTAGGCACAGTCGATGTATGTGGTGTCGTAAACCGCGACGATCTTCTGACCCCTCTCCTCCAGATGGTTTTCCCGGAAGAAGTCGTGACGGGCCTTGGCCCGGTCAACCGAAAGAATCATGCTGGCAAAGAGGTTGCCGATGGCCTTGAAACGCTTCACCCCATGGGGGTGCTTTCCACCGAAATAGCGCACCATGGCCGGGGTATGGGTCAGAAAGAGCTGGGGATTGAGATAGCTCCAGTAGATGTCGGCCACATCGTAGAGCCCCTGGCCGGACTCGTGTTGATAGAGATAGGTGCCGCCGATGGCGTAAGGGTAACAGGCGGTTTTGACCCCCAGACGATGGAAAAGCAGATTGCAGGCAATCTGCGCCTTGGACTCCTTGTTGGAAAAGACCAGCACTTCGAAGCGGACCTTCCGGGCGGAAAAGACCACCAGCACGGCGTTGACCACCGCTGTGTGAACGGCCTCACCCAGAAAGCCGGGTTGTACCGTCAGGGTCCGGGCCAGCAGGCGGGCCGCATCCCCCAGAAGGGCATGATGTGGCGACAGGTGGTGCAAGTCCGCCAGTCGGGGAGGGCGCAGAAAGGGCTCGATGCGGTTGCCCTGCTGCCATTCGCTGCGAATGAAGTCCTCCGGAAAGCCGACTTCATCCAGAAAGACCACCTCCTCTTTTTTGATGTGTTCACCGTCGATGAGGTAGTCGTAACGCCGGTTTTCCTCGAATCGCAATTGCCGGAACGAAGCCAGGGTGATGCCGAAAATTCCGGTGGTGGCCGGGGGGGGGCGCTTTCCCAGACGGGCCAGCAGGCCCTGCCACAGGGCCAGGAGGGTCAGCACAAGAAGCCTGGGCAGCCTGGCGAGCAGGGCGAGGGGGGCGGAGACCAGGCGCGACAAACGATCCCACAGCCGGAATCCCGGCAAAAGCGGAGGCAACTCCGCCGGGGCGTCGAGACCCAGGGAGCGGACCAGACGGTGCGAAGCCGGAAAGGTGTCCGGCAGGAAATAGACCTGCTTGTCGTGCAGCAGACCTTCCGGATCGTTTTGCAGGTAATACTGAATGAAGAAATATTTTTTCAGGGTTTCCGCCAGACAGCGTTGAATCAGCAGGATCCCTTCCGCGCTTTCATAGAAGTCGGTGATGGCGCGAACCGCCGGGTGATCCCGGTTTTGTGCCGCCCAGGTTTCGGTGGCCTGCAGCGCCAGACGTTGGGACGGGGGCATGGGCAGGGGCAAAATGTTGGCGATGCGCCGCTGTTTGATCCAGCGCAGCATGGCTTTGTCGCTTGGGGGATCCGAGAAGCCGAAATAGGCCATCTCCCAACCGGCGCGCTGCAACAGCAGAATGAGAGGTTTATGAACGTGGCGGAGATGTTCGAATAATAAGATTTTCTTCATGTGCCGCCGATCTTCCTGATTTTGTTGTCGGCCAGGGGATCTATTGGGCCTGAAGGGGAATGACTTTTTTATCGCCAACCTGCCAGGCGGAGAGGTCGAAGGGGCTGGCCAGTTCCTCCACCAGCGGCGAAATCGGCGAGGTCAGGGAGTAGAGGCAGTTGTGGCAAAGGGTGCCCTCCAGCCGCTTTTCGAGATGCCGGCGGCGCAACTCCCGGAAAGCAGGTGAGAGCCAGCCCTCTTCCAGGGACATCTTGTTCAAATCGGCTACGGCCAGATAATTCTGATAGTCGATGCAGCAGAGGGTCAGATAGCCCTCCCAGGAGATGTGGACCCGGTTGAAGGGCATGGTGCAGGTGTTGGGTTCGCCGGAGAAGGGTTCGGCTGCGGCGGAGGGGGCCAGCACATCCAGGGATTGCACCATCTGGCCGCTTTGGCTCTTCATGTCGAAGAACATCAGCTCATCGACCAACGGTTCGAAGAGGGTTTTGAACAGCTCCACCTCGTGACTGTTCTTGTTGGTGACGATGTAGGTGATGAACAGGCGAAGTTTGCGGTCAAGCCCCCGGCGCAGCTCGCTGATGAAGCGCAGGTTGCGCAGCACCGCATCGAAATCGTCCCGGCCATGGATGAGGCGGTAGGTTTCACGGGTGGCGGCGTTGATGGAGAACTTGATGCTGTGGATGCCGGCCTCGACCAGGGCCTGCAGTCGCTTCGGACTGGCCAGGGCCCCGTTGGTCGAGATGTAGATGTAGCCGAATCCCAGATCCCGTGCCTGGGCCACGAACTGCTCCAGCTCCTTGTGGACGAAAGGTTCCCCGGTGGTATAAAACCCCACGTCGGTGGTGCCGAGTTGCCGGGCTTCCGCGAGCAGGCGGCCCAGCAGCGTCTTGTCCATGCGCCCCACCTTGCGGGTCATGAACTGACTGGCGCAGAAAAGGCACTCGTGGTTGCAGGCGTTCGACAGCTCCAGCATGATGTCCTTGGGAAAGGGAGGGGCCTCGACCAGGATGTTCTCCTGTTCGGAGCCCTCCCACTGCCGCTTGAGACGCTCTTTCATGCTGTCGAGAACCGGTTCCGGGGTATCCTCCTCAGGGGCCGCAGGAATCATGATCCACTCCACGAAAAGGCTGCCGCCGGCGGCGCCTTATTGCATCCAGCCGTAAAGACAAAGCCAGCACAGGGAGCCCAGGTCGGCCAGGGCCTGCCCCTGGGGCAGTTCATCCTTGAGATAGGTCTCCGCCAGGCCGTCCAGATAGGGCATGTTGAAGACCGTGTCGGAGAGGATGTTGTGGTAGACCTTTTGGCTCATCGCCGTTCTCAAGGTATCCCGCAGCGCCGAATGATAGATCAGCTCCACCGTATGGCTGAAGCTGTGGATCACATCGTACTGATAGGAGTGGGGCCCCTGCTGGAAATCCATTGGATAGTTCAGCCGCTCGGCGAGCATCTTCTTCAGGGGATACTTGGTGTTGTTGAGATCCAGGCCGCGTCCCCAGCTCTCCGGCATCTCCTGGAAGAACTCCTGCAGTCGTCCGTCCCAGAAGGGCATGTGGGCTTCAAAGCCATACTGTTCGGCGGCCATCGATATGGTGGGAATGGTCGAACCCTGCCAGTGGAAATTGTTGTAGAGCCGGATATACCAGCCGTACAGGGTTTCGGGAGTGACATCCCTGGCATCGGCCAGATAGTGGTTGGTCATCTCCTGGGTATAGGCGTCGATGGCGTCCGGTTGCAGGATCTGGATGTTGCGTGCCGACCAGAGGGGCATGCGCCCGTTGCGCAGGAAAAAGTCGATCAGCATCCGGAAAGGTCGTCGGGCCGGATCGGCCTGTTTGGCATCCAGCGCCACGCCGGCCGCTTCGGCTCTGGACTTGAAGAGTCCGTAGACCACGTCTTCGTTCTCCCGGTTTTCCATCAGCAGCTTCAGGAAAGAGGGACCGAAGAGGTAGGAGGCCATCTTGTCCGCGTACTCGCGGAAGGCGTAGGAGGGGTGGAAGATGCTGACGTACTGGCTGAAGCCCAGATTGTGCGCTCCGTCGCTGATCTCCCCGGCGAAGATGACTTCCCCCGAAGTGGTGGAGGTCTCCCGTGCCTTGCGTGCCAGGATGTGATGGTTGGTGCAACTGGTGTTGAAGAAGTGGTGTTTGAGGGAGACCTCCTTGGACTGTTCGACCAGGGAGGGGCCTTGTTTGGCATAGTCGAGACCGGCCACGTCGAGGCGGATGCCGTAGTGATCGGCGAATTTGCGCGCCCGGTCCATCTCGAACTGGTTGGCCACGCCGCTGCGGTCGGAATAGCGCATCTCCCCGATGACACCCCGGACCTTGCGGGCTCCGAAGATGTGAACCAGCCCCGCCAGAATGGAGGTGGAATCCCATCCCGAGGAGAGGAAGATGACGTTGCCGTCCCGGCTGCCGGAGGCCTCCAGATGGTTCAGGAAGGCCTCCTGATAGGTCTTGTGGTCGGCCATGGTGAAGGGCGCGGAGGCGGGAACCTGGAACGGAGCCCGTTCGATGTGGAACTTGCCCTCCCGGAACCAGGCGATTTCACCCAGGCCGAGACGGGAGGTGTTCTGATAAATGGTGTGTTTTTTCGGAGGGCGATGGCCGTAGACGGTCAACTGGTGGGCCAGTCCCATCTGATCGAAGCCGCTCTCGGCGGGCGGGATGGGCAGCAGGCTCAGATCCGAGGCCAGAAAGACGCAGCCCGAGGCTTCCCGCTGGATGTAGACGTCCCGCTTGCCGAAGCGATCCCCGCGCAGGAAGAACTCCCCGTGGCGTTCCACCAGCACCACGAAGCGGCCTTCCAGGATGGTGTCCCACTCTTCCGGGGGCCTGGAGTCGATCAGATCGGCGATGAAACGTTCCGGGTCGAGCAGTGTTTGCAGATTGCCGGCGCGATCCCGGGCGCCGACCAGTTCACCGAAGAACCAGAAGCGGCTTCCCTTGCCGGTGGTCCGGGAATGACGAACGCCCGTGCCAAGGAAGCGGAAGTCGGATCCTGCAGCCAGGACTTCGAGTTCCGGCGAAAAGCGGGCATGTTCCTGGTTCGTGGTTCCGGCGATAACAAGAAACTTCATCGAATTGACCCCTGTTCCCCTGTCGAAGGTCCGGTTTTTGATCATTTTTTCAGCAGATTGGGTCAGTCCCCACTGACCTCGGGGTACAGGGTGAACCCACTTCTTTTTGGAGTCAACCCCGATTTTGGCAATCCTCCTTTTGGGGCAGGGATTGCATGGCGCGAAAGATCCATTCGGCCTGCTCCCAGGTTTCCGCGTCGTCGATATCGACGGCCTTCCAGCGGGGCAAGGGATAGCCGATGTAATTGGTATCGCTGCCGGCGCCGGTATTTTCCAGGATGAAGCGCGAATGGATGAAGGAGAACGACCCGGTGTCGTAATAGCAGATCGGCAGATCCTGGGAGCGCACGGCGAACTTGCCGGGTTGCACGGGGTCGAGAATGCCGTCTTCCCGCCGGGTGAAGGCCCACTCGACGGGAACGGGGTAGGGGGCCACGCTCATCACGGTGCGACCGGTGTGGTACAGCTCGTCGAAGAGGCGGCAGGCTTCCACCAGATCGTTGCTTGCCACCAGAGGGGCCGTGGCGAAGAGCAGGCAGACCGAGTCGAACTGGATGCCCCGCCGGATGTATTGTTCCAGCACATGCTTCAGCACGGGCATGAGGGGCGTATGGTCGTCCGAGAGGGCTTCGTCGCGATAGAAATCGGGCGGACAGCCGAACCGGGTGGCCACTTCGGCGATGCGCGGGCTGTCCGTGGAGACATGAATCACCTCGAACAGTCCGGAGGCGCGGGCGGCCTGTAAACCGTAACCGAGGATGGGTTGTCCGCAGAAGTCGCGAATGTTCTTGTCCGGCAGTCTCTTGCTGCCGCCACGGGCCGGGATGATACAAATTCGTTTTCTCATGCTGGTCTTTCCGTCCGTAAAGCGAACAGGCGAAGCCGTTTTCCGGGAAGATTCGGGATTGCCGTCTATTCTGCCGCCGTGCTCCGGGTTCGCGCCATAATGGCAGCTTTGCACTGTGTCGCAAAGGGAAATCCATGCCCCCATGACCCCGGTCCGGAAGGCGGTTTGCAGGGCATCTCCCCCCGGTCGCGGGCGGAATCGGGCATGGACAAGCAGGCGATTTCACGGCATAGTGAGAGAGGAGAGTCCGGGACCGATGGTGGTTTTTTCCGCCTTCCCAGCCTTAAGGGAAGGGAGCGGCCTGCCGTTGGCTCCGGGCGATTTTCAACAATGCCCCGAAATTGGATACCTTACATGGATGCCCGTTATCGTACTTCCGAGGAGCTTCTGGAGCGCGCTCTGCGCACCATTCCCCTGGGTTCCCAAACTTTTTCCAAGAGCCTGACCCAGTTTCCCCGCGGGGTCTCCCCCTTCTTCGTCACCCACGGCAAGGGCTGCCGCGTCTGGGATGCCGACGGCAACGAATATATCGATTTCATCAACGCCCTGGCCGCCGTTCTCCTGGGCTATCAGGATCCGGACGTGAACCGGGCGGTGCATGAGCAGCTCGATCGGGGCGTGACCTTCTCCCTGGCCCATCCGCTCGAAATGGAAGTCGCCGAAAAGCTGGTGGCCACCATTCCCTGCGCCGAGATGGTGCGCTTCGGCAAAAACGGCTCCGACGCCACGGCAGGGGTGATCCGCCTGGCCAGAGCCCAGACCGGACGGGAACATGTGGCGGTCTGCGGTTATCACGGCTGGCAGGACTGGTATATCGGCTCCACCTTGCGCCACAAGGGCGTACCCGAGCCGACCCGCTCCCTGACCCACGTCTTCACCTACAACGATATCGCTTCGCTGGAGAAGCTCTTCGCGGAGTGGCCCAACCAGATTGCCGCCGTGATCCTGGAACCGGTCAACGTGACGCCGCCGACCGACGACTTTTTGCAAAAGGTGGCCAAAGTCACCCGGCAGAACGGCGCGTTGCTGGTTTTCGACGAAACCATCACCGGTTTCCGTTTCGCTTTGGGCGGGGCGCAGGAGTATTTCGGCGTGACCCCGGATCTGGCCACCTTCGGCAAAGGGCTGGCCAATGGTCTGCCCCTGTCGGCGGTGGTGGGACGCCGCGACCTGATGAAAGAGATGGAAGAGATCTTCTTCTCCTTCACCTTCGGTGGGGAAACCCTCTCCCTGGCGGCGGCCTCCGCCACCCTGGACAAGCTCTCCCGTGAGAAAGTGGTGCCCTCCCTCTGGCAACACGGCGCCCGGCTCATGGAACTCCTGGCCGGTCGCATCGAACGCCACGGCGTGGGCAGTTTTCTCAGCATCGGCGGCTATCCGGTCTGGTCGTTCCTGCTGGTGAAAGACGCCGGAAACGTCAGCCAATGGAGCATTCGCACCCTGCTGTTCCAGGAGCTGTTCCAGCGGGGCATCCTCTTCATCGGCACCCACAATCTCTGCTACGCCCACGGCGACGCGGAGATCGACCGCCTGATGGAGGTCTACGACGAGGTCTTCCCGCTGCTGCGACGGGCGGTTCTGGAGGGGGAGATGGAGCGCCTGCTGCGCTGTGCCCCCATTCAGCCCCTGTTCCGGGTGAGATAGGTTTGAAGTGACTCTTCAGGATCCTGAGACCGTATCAACGGCAAAAGGAAACGTCCCAGGGGTACCCCCTGGACCCCATGGGGTTGAAGGTCAACGGCAAAGGATACGTCCCAGGGCGCTGCCCTGGACCCGCTGGGGGGGATAATCCCCCCCAGACCCCCGTATACCTGAACAGAGCGATTTTTACGGGAATTTGAACCATGGCACGTAGCGCATCCCTTTCACGCGCCACCCGCGAAACCCGGGTGGAGGTTCGTCTCGATCTGGACGGCAACGGCCAGTCGGATATCCGCACCGGTTTGGGATTTCTCGACCACATGCTGGATCAGATTGCCCGCCACGGACTCATCGATCTGAACATCACCGCCACGGGGGACCTGGAGGTGGACGGACACCACACCGTGGAGGACGTGGGCATCCTGATGGGACAAGCCCTGCGCGCCGCCCTCGGCGAGCGTCGCGGCATCACCCGCTTCGGATGGGCCCTGGTGCCCCTGGACGAGGCCCTCTCCCAGGTGGCCGTCGATCTCTCCAACCGGGGTGGTCTGGTCTGGCAGGTCAAACTGCCCACCGAGAAAATCGGCGATTTCGATACCGAACTGTTCAAGGAGTGGTTCGAAGCCTTCGCCGGCAACGGCGGCGTGACCCTGCACGTCACCAGTCTGGCGGGAAGCAACAGCCATCACATGATCGAATCGTGTTTCAAAGCCCTGGCCCTGGCCCTGCGTCAGGCGGTCAGCCTCGATCCCCGGCGCGCCGGGGAGGTGCCATCCACCAAAGGAACCCTCTCCGTATGATCGTTCTCGTGGATTACGGATCCGGCAATCTGCGCTCCGCCGCCAAGGCCCTCGAATCGGTCGGAGGTCGCGTGGAAGTGACTTCGGTACCCGCCGTGATCCGCGAGGCGGGACATCTTGTTCTGCCCGGCGTGGGAGCCTTTGCCGACTGCCGCAACAATCTCCTCCAGGCCGGACTCTGGCAGCCGGTACTCGACCACATTCAGCGGGGTAAACCCTTCCTGGGCATCTGCGTGGGCATGCAACTGCTCTTCTCCGAATCCCTGGAGTTCGGCCATCACCAGGGCTTCGGCCTGATTGCCGGGCGGGTGGACCGCTTTTCCAGGGAGATGCCCGATCCCGGTGATGCCCGGCGTCGTCTCAAAGTGCCGCACATGGGCTGGAACCGGGTGCATCAGACCCAGCCGGCGCATCCGCTCTGGCAGGGTATCGCGCAAGATAGCCACTTCTACTTCGTCCACTCCTACTTCGGCACCCCCGATGCGGAGGAGTGGGTACAGGGTCGAGCCGTCTACGGTTTACCCTTCACCGCCGCAGTGGGACGGGACAACCTCTTCGGAACCCAGTTCCATCCGGAAAAGAGCCAGCATGCCGGATTGAAACTGCTGGAGAACTTTGTGCGCTGGAACCCCTAGGGGTATTGAAGGAACGATCATGCTCGTCATTCCCGCCATCGACCTCAAACAGGGACAGTGCGTCCGCCTCTTCCAGGGCCGCATGGAAGAGGCCACCGTCTACGGAGACGACCCCGGCGCCATGGCGCAACGCTGGGCCGCTCTCGGCGCACGTCTGATCCATGTGGTCGATCTCGACGGAGCCTTTGCCGGAGCGCCCCTCAACCGTCGGGCGGTGGAGTCCGTCGTTGCGGCGGTGAAGGTTCCGGTGGAACTGGGGGGAGGCATTCGCGATCCGGCCACCATCGAGGCCTATCTGGCCCTGGGGGTCGATCAGGTGATTCTGGGCTCGGTGGCTTGTCGCGATCCCGCCCTGGTTATCGAAGCCTGCCGCCGCCATCCGGGTCGGATCCGGGTCGGTATCGACGCACGGGATGGCCGGGTGGCCATCGAAGGCTGGGCCGCCACCACGGAACTCACCTCCCTGGAACTGGCCCGCCGCTTCGAACAGGCGGGGGTGTCGGCCATCATCTTCACCGACATCTCGCGGGACGGGGCCCTGATCGGACCCAACATCCCCGCCACCCGCGCCCTGGCGGAGGCCATCTCCATTCCGGTCATCCTCTCCGGCGGGGTTTCCGATCTGGACGACATCCGCCACATTCTGCAAGAGTCCGGTCCCTACGCCAACGGCATGTCCCTGGAAGGCATCATCACCGGCAAGGCCCTCTACGACGGTCGCCTCGACTTCGCGGCGGCCCAGGCGTTGGCCGACGCCAGGGGGACGGCATGTTAGCCCGGCGCATCATCCCCTGCCTCGACGTGCGGGAGGGGCGGGTGGTCAAGGGTATCCGCTTCGAAGGCCTGGTGGACGCCGGCGACCCGGTGGAGGCGGCGCGACGTTACGATCAGGAAGGGGCCGACGAGCTGACCTTTCTGGACATCACCGCCTCCCATGAAAATCGTGGCATCATTCTGGAGGTGGTTCGACAGACCGCCGAGCAGGTGTTCATCCCCCTGACCGTGGGGGGCGGCATTCGCAGCAACGCCGACATCCGCGCCCTGCTGAACGCCGGGGCCGACAAGGTCTCCATCAATACCGCTGCGGTGTTCCGTCCGGAATTCGTGCAGGAGGCGGCGGCCCAGTTCGGCTCCCAGTGCATCGTGGTGGCGGTGGATGCCAAAGCCGTCGCCTTCGACGACGCAGGCCAGCCGGTGCGCTGGGAGATCTTCACCCACGGGGGCCGCAAACCGACCGGTCTGGATGCCATCGACTGGGTGCGCCGCATGGAGGGGTACGGTTCCGGGGAGATCCTGCTGACCTCCATGGATCGGGACGGCACCCACATCGGCTACGACCTGCGCCTGACCCGTGCCGTGGCGGAAGCGGTGACCATTCCCGTCATCGCCTCGGGAGGTGTCGGCACCCTGGAACACCTGCTGGAAGGGGTGCGGGAGGGGGGTGCGGATGCTGTTCTGGCCGCTTCCATCTTCCATTTTCGTAAATATTCCATTGCCGAAGCCAAGGCTTATCTGCAGGCGGCGGGTATTCCCGTGCGCCCGGTCTGAAACCGTTTTGTAACGATTCAGGACCCTGTGCAACGTGGCGTGACCGTATCAATAATGCAAGGAAAAGTCCCAGGGGTGCCCCCTGGACCCCTTGGGGTCGGAACGGCAAAGGAAAAGTCCCAGGGGTGCCCCCTGGACCCCTTGGGGTCGGAACGGCAAAGGAAAAGTCCCAGGGCGCCGCCCTGGACCCGTCGGGGGGGATAATCCCCCCCGAACCCCCGTATACCTGAACAG